>NZ_CABDWS010000007.1 GCF_901447495.1 Haloimpatiens lingqiaonensis | reverse complement strand
AAGATGAACGACTTCATATTGTAAAAGATGCACTAGCTTTATTTAAGTGCCGTGAGGCAGATAAAGAATGGATAGTTAATAAAAAAAATAAAAATTATTTAAAGATAAAAGCTTGGGATGAAGATAATTTTGAAATGGCTGATTCAGAAATAAAAGTAAGGTTTATAAAGTTTATAGAAGAAATATATAATGGAGATAAAATGGAAATTAAAGAGTCATGGATTATAACGACGGATAAATTAACGTCGGTAGAAACTTTATGGGAAATAATGCATAAAAGGTGGGACATTGAAAATAATGCTTTTCATCAGTTAAAAACAGAATGGCATTTGAATCATTGTTTTCTTCATAGCCCTACGGGCATAGAAACAGTATTAATGTTTATAATAATAGCATTTAATCTAATGCAATTATATTTTTTTAGGTGTATAAGAAATTTTAGAAAGAAATATATGCTCCAAATAGATGTTATTGAAGATATAAGAGATGAAAGATTTATTATAGAAAATGGTTGGCATAACCCACTATTTGTAAAAACTTAATCAAATATAAAACTGGAAATTGATTTTAAAGATTTCTTGGGGTAGGGGATAGTGTAATTATTTTTGCGACCTAACGGTCTGCGGGCTTACCAGCCCTTTAAGTAAGTGTAAAAAGATACAATTCCAGTAAAAATAAAATTTTTACTGGAATTTAGGTGCTAAATCTCTGTAGATAGGTATAAATAGTTGTTATAAATTTATAAGTATAATATAATAAAGTTATGCTTAAAAATATAGTTTACTAATTTATACATTTTGTAAAGAGTGGAGGAAGAAAAATGGGTAGAATGTTTGGAACAGATGGTGTAAGAGGGATTGCTAATAGCGAACTTACAGCAGAACTAGCATACAAATTAGGCAGAGCTGGAGCGTATGTTTTAACTGAGGGAGCTCACAAGCCTAAGATATTAGTAGGAATGGATACTAGAATATCTGGTGACATGCTAGAAGCTGCTTTAGTAGCTGGAATACTATCTGTAGGAGCGGAGGCAATATGTGTGGGTATCGTGCCAACACCAGCTATAGCTTATTTAACAAGACAATATAAAGCAGATGCGGGGGTAATGATATCAGCATCACATAACCCAGTAGAATACAACGGAATAAAATTCTTCAATAGAAATGGATATAAACTTAAGGATGAATTAGAAGACAGAATTCAAGCTATTATAGAAAATAATATGGAGGGAGTACCACTTCCTACTGGAGAAAATTTAGGAAGAAAAATAGTAGAGGAATCTGCTTTAGAAGATTATATAGAATTTGCAAAAGCTACTATAGATGGAGATTTAAAAGGAATGAAGATAGCATTGGATTGTGCTAATGGAGCATCTTTCCAAACAGCTGTAGAAACTTTTAGAGAATTAGGTGCAGAAGTTGTGGTTATAAACAACGATCCAGATGGAGTTAATATAAATAAAAACTGTGGCTCAACTCATCCAGAAGAACTTATGGATTATGTAGTTAGAAAGGGTTGTGACTTAGGACTTGCTTTCGATGGTGATGCGGACAGATGTCTTGCAGTGGATGAAAAAGGAAATCTTATAAATGGAGATTTCATAATGGCTATCTGTGGAAAGTATCTAAAAGAGCAAAGAAAATTAGACAACGATGTAGTGGTAGTAACAGTAATGAGTAATCTAGGATTGGATATAGCATTAAAAGAAGCTAATATATCTACAGTTAAAACTAAAGTTGGAGATAGATATGTGTTAGAAGAAATGCTTAAAGAAGGCTATAAACTAGGTGGAGAGCAATCAGGACATATTATATTTTTAGATTACAATACTACAGGAGATGGTCTTGTAACAGGACTTCAAATTTCAAAAATAGTTAAAGAAAGTGGAAAATCTCTTTCAGAATTAGCTTCAGCTATGACAGAACTTCCACAGGTATTAGTTAATGCTACAGTGCCAAATAACAAAAAGAATATATATAATGAAGACCAGGATATAATAGATGAAATAAAGGCTATAGAAGAAAAATTACATGGATGTGGCAGAGTACTTATAAGACCTTCTGGAACAGAACCACTTGTAAGAGTTATGCTTGAGGGTAAGAATCAAAAGGAATTAGATGAACTTGCACATAATCTTGCTAAGTTAATAGAAGAAAAAGCAAATAATTAATATATAAATTTCAACCAAGAAGTACCATTTAACTATGGGTAAGTGGAAAAAGAGTGTAATAGCAGGATACTTAAAAGCAGATGTTTAAGTATCCTGTTTTTTGCATATAAAAGCGTATGTATAAAGTAGTTCATGTATAGTAAAAATATAGATGAAGATTGAAGGTTTTATTGATTTTTCAGCATTTATACATTGAACATAAATTACTGAGGGTTTTATCTTTAACGCTTACTTCTTACCTCTTACCTTTTACTTACCTGCAGATTTTATATTTTTTACCTGAGAAAGTTGAATTATAGATTATCAATTGCAGATACAAATATAATTACATTATTAGATAGCTATATGTTAAAAATCCGTAAATGTGGTAAAATAGAATTATGTGGTAATTACATATGTAAAATAAAAACTATAGCAAAAACTATAGGACTAAGGAGGATGAATTTACATGAAAGTAAAAAAAGCTATAATTCCCGCAGCGGGACTGGGTACTAGATTTTTGCCTGCCACAAAGGCACAACCTAAGGAAATGCTTCCTATAGTAGATAAGCCTACTATTCAATACATAATAGAAGAAGCGGTGGCTTCTGGTATAGAAGAAATACTAATAATAACTGGACGTAATAAAAGAGCCATAGAGGATCACTTCGATAAATCCGTGGAATTGGAGAACGAATTAGAGAAAAAAGGTAAAGACGAAATGCTAGAGATGGTTAGAGACATAACTAACATGGTGAATATATATTATATAAGACAGAAAGAACCTAAGGGATTAGGCCATGCAATAAACTGTGCTAGAACTTTTGTAGGCAATGAGCCTTTTGCAGTTATGCTTGGAGACGATGTGGTGGATAGCAATAAACCATGTCTAAAACAACTTATAGATTGCTATAACGAGTATAAAACAACTATTTTAGGAGTGCAGGAAGTAGATTATAATGACGTATCAAAATATGGTATAGTAAAAGGAATGCATATAGAAGATAGAGTTTACAAAGTAAAGGATTTAATTGAAAAACCTAAAAAAGAAGAGGCACCATCTAATGTAGCTATATTAGGGAGATATATAATAACTCCTAGAATTTTTGACATATTACAGAATACGACACCAGGTAAAGGCGGCGAAATACAGCTTACCGATGCCCTAAAAACTCTTGTGAAAGAAGAAGCTATGTATGCTTATAATTTTGAGGGAAGAAGATATGACGTAGGAGATAAGCTAGGATTTTTAGAAGCTACAGTGGAGTATGCATTAAAGAGAGATGAATTAAAAGCTGATTTTATGAAATATTTATTGAGCATAAAGGATAATCCTAAATTTAAAGAGATTTATGAAGAAACGATAAATAGTAAGGAAGAGTAAGCTTTATTATTAGGAAAGATGGAGTGATTTAAAATGCATAAAGCACTCCATCTTTTTTAACACATTATGCCATTACGTTGATAATTTTATTCAATATATAATATGCAACCATGGCAGCTAAAATTGCAGATAAGGAGAACACAAATATATTTTCATTAAAATAACCAAGTCCTACAAAAGCACCTATCATAAGTCCAGCACATATGGAAACACACCATTTAAAAACTGTTTCTAATTTTGAGTTACATATTATTTTATTATTGAACTCTAATTTTCTATTAGAAAAACAATATAAAGATAATGCAGAGAATAGAATAATTAAAATCCAACATATTAATAGTTTTAATGATAAATTTGGGTATGAGAGGATTTGGTATACATCACATGCATTTTTAGCATTGGTGTTATACCATTGGGAATTAGGAAAATTGTAGCTGTATATATATAAATAATTTCCTATATCATTAAGTTTAACAAGTAGTTTACTGTCATAAGCAAGGTTAAAAGAAATTGTAAGTATATCAGATATTATTAATATTAAAAATCTAGGTACTAAGAGAGTTAGTGCACATGTAATACTAGAAAATATAACATTTCCCATAATAGTTTGAAAGAATAAGAATATAGTAAAAAGTAGTATATACACAGTAGAATCCATAAGAAGCCATTTTAATATATCGGAAAATGGGTTTAAAGAAGTATCTATCCATTTTAAATTAGCTAGATAAAACAAAGATATCAACAAGGCATTTATAAGAAAACTTCCAATTATAATAACAATACCTAAGAACCATTTATTTTTAATAATATCTTTTTTAGTAAAAGGCATTGAAAAAATTAAACCATAGGATTGAGTGCTTTTTTCATTTAAAAATAAAGCTAAACTCAATAGGCATACAAGAGCTGTCATAGCTGCAAAGTATAAAGAACCATACAATAATGAGTTATTAAACCATCTTACGGCAAGCATTTGGCCATGCTGTGTTAAATATGATTTCTGTAAGTTTAATGCAGACATAAGTTTGAAAAGTTTAGTGTATAATATGCAAAATAACATGAGCATAGCCACCCATTTGGTAGTTTTCCAATCCTTATATAACAGTGATTTATTTAGCTTGAATTTCATTTTTATCACCATCCTCCACTGAACATATGAATATTTCTTCTAAGTCTAAATCTAAAAATTCCATAAATTCTACACCTAGGTTTTCTAAATCATCTTGGAACTTTTGAGAAAAATCATTAGTTACCAAATAATAAACTCTACCTATATTTTTAAAATTCAAAATACTATTCCAATTTTTTATAGAATTAATAGCTTTTTCACTATCTTTGAATATTATTTGAATCTTTCTTGTTTTTTCTTTAATGTTATCTAGGGATGAAGATACTATAATTTCACCATTTTTTATTAGAGCAATGCTGTCACAAATCCTTTCTATATCAGCTAGATTGTGAGAAGATATAAATACTGTAGTTTCATTTTCAGCCACTTCATCCATAAGTATATTCATAAAATTTTTTTTAGCCACTGGATCTAAGCCGGTGGTAGGCTCATCTAAAATTACAACCTTAGGATTAATACTTAAACTAAGCATTAAAGAAACTTTAGTTTTCATTCCCTTAGAAAGTTCTCTTATCCTTTTTTCTATAGGTATTTTGAATATATTATTTAGCTTGTTAAACTTTTCTATAGAAAATTTGGTATAAGTCATATTGTAAAAGTCCAAGAGTTCTTTTACTTTAAAATAAGATAAAAGGGAATTTTCATCGGAAACATATCCAATACAACTTTTAACTTCTACATTTTCAAAAACATCCTTATTATCTATAAGGACAGCACCACTGTCAACCTGATAGATACCCGTTAAGCATTTAATCAAAGTGGTTTTACCAGCACCGTTTTCCCCAATAAGACCAAATATACTTCCTTTTGGAACCTTCAAATTTATATTTTTTAATATTTTATTTTCTCCTATGTTTTTATAAAGATTAGTTATTTCTATCACGAGTACACCCCCTAAAATTCATTATATATATCATTTAAAAGATTTGATAAATAGTTTTTGTCTAAACCCATGTAATGAGCTTCTATCACTATCTTTTTCATAAGTTCCTTTAATTCTTCTAATTTATCATCTGTGGGTGAAGGAGTGTAGTTTTCTGCTACGAAAGTTCCTTTTCCCCGTATAACTTCTATGGTTTTACTCCTTTCCAATTCTTTATACGCCTTAGCCACTGTATTTGGATTGGCAGTAATCATGGTAGAAAGCTCTCGTACGGAAGGCAACTTGTCTCCAGGCTTTAATATGCCTTTTAAAATACACTCTTTTATTTCATTGATTATTTGCTCATATATGGGTGTACTACTTTTGCTATTGATTTCAATCAAAATCTCACCTCCTAAATACGAATGTGTATTATGTGTACTATATTATATAGTACACATATAATTTATCATTTATTACCTATTAAGTCAATAAGTTTTAGGAAATTTACTAAACAAATTCCATTATTTGAATATATAATGGAAAATGGTTATAATAAATATATCTCAATTAAATAACGATTTCATGTAGTAAATAGAAAGGAAGATTATTTTGTTAGAAGATATAACTTTGCTTATAAAAAGAATAATAGATGATGATGTATTTGCATTGGGGGCACAATTGGCATATGGATTCATATTATCTTTTTTTCCATTTTTAATATTTTTATTAACTATAGTGGGATATAGCTCTGTGAATAGTGCGGATATATTATCCAGTATACAACTTATATTACCTACAAATGCCTTTGAACTAATAAAATCTACAGTTATAGAAGTAGTAGATTATAGGCAAGGGAATTTGTTATCTTTTGGTTTAATAGGTACTATATGGGCAGCATCTACAGGATTTAGAGCGGTAATAAGAGGATTAAACAGAGCCTATGACGAAGAAGAAAAAAGGCCTTACTGGAGAGTATTTGGTATATCAGTTTTATGTATTTTTGGACTAATTTTAATTATTATGAGTGCATTTTTATTGATAATATTTGGAGATATATTAGGAGGCTACATATATAGATGGTTTAATCTTACAAATAACTTTTTTTATTTTTGGAATTCTCTTAGATATGTAATAATGGTTGTATTTATGATATTTGCTTTTGCAGCGATGTATCACTTTATACCAAGTAAAAGAATGGGATGGAAGGAAGTAATGCCAGGAGCTACTTTTACTGCTTTAGGATGGTTAATATCCTCCTTGTTATTTTCTTATTATGTGAACAATTTTAATAATTATTCTAGAGTATATGGAAGTATAGGAGCAGTTATAGTGATAATTTTATGGCTTTATATAACTTCAGTTATAATATTGATTGGCGGAGAACTTAATGCAGTACTCTCTTACAACAACGCCAAGAACTAAGTGACAAGTGACAATGGACAAGTGACAATGGACAATTGACAATTGACAATTAAGTAAGAAGTAAAAGATTAGGTACTGGGTACTAGGTGCTAGAAAAGGAGGATTTTCCTCCACTGCGTTACGGGAAATCTTTAATTGAATATAAGAAATGGTATAGTAGGAAAAGGTATAACTGATTCATTAAACGAAGTGGTTATACCTTTTCTTTTAAGCCCTTTCAAACTATACCATTTATTTAATTAAAGATTTTCCGTAACGAAGTGGAGGAAAATCATCCTTTAGTAGGCTACCCTCTCCCCGTGACTATATACGCATGAACTGAAAAATGTGATTTTAAGGGAACAATAAATATATTTTTTTAGACTATTGAGCTAGCTTTAGAAATTCTTTGTTTTCAAATTTGAATACCCGTTAAGAAGCTTTCATTGCCTGAACGAGGAACGAGTGAGTTTGAAAGCTTTAGGGTATTCAAATTTGAAAACATTAGAATTTTTTAGCGTACTGCGAACAGGCTAAAAAAATATATTTATTGTGGACTTAAAATCACATTTTTCCTATGCTATTACTTCACAATTTTCCTATTTAGCATATAGTTCTACTATTTTAAGAACTACGTCTACTGCTTTTTCCATAGCGAAAGTTGGAATATACTCGAATTTGCCGTGGAAATTGTGGCCGCCTGTAAATAGGTTTGGAGTTGGAAGACCTTCGAAAGAAAGTCTAGCACCGTCAGTACCACCTCTAATAGGAACTACTGCTGGCTCTATGCCTACTTCCTTCATAGCTTTATAAGCAGTATCTACTATATGTTTAACTGGTTCTATTTTTTCTTTCATATTGTAGTATTGATCTTTAATTTCTAGGTGTATTACATTGCCATATTTTTTATTTAGTTCTTCAACTAGCTTTTCCATATTGATTTTTCTTTGTTCAAATATTTCTCTATTATGATCTCTTATTATAAAAGAAAGTTTAGTTTCTTCTACATCACCTTGGAAGGAGCATAAATGATAGAAACCTTCATAATGTTCAGTGTGTCCTGGAGTTTCAACTGCTGGAAGCATATTTACAAGTTCACAACCTATAAGTGCAGAGTTTATCATTTTATTTTTTGCAGAACCAGGGTGAACATTTCTTCCTGAAATTTTAATTTTTACACCAGCGGCATTGAAGTTTTCATATTCTAATTCTCCAATGGTACCGCCATCTACAGTATAAGCAAAGTCAGCATTGAATTTTTTTACGTCGAAGTGATCAGCACCTCTTCCAACTTCTTCATCTGGTGTAAATCCAACTTTAATAGTTCCATGTTTAATTTCTGGATGAACTGCTAAATGCTCTACAGCAGACATGATTTCAGCAATACCAGCTTTATCATCGGCACCTAAAAGAGTTGTTCCATCAGTAGTTATTAGGGTTTTTCCTACATAATTTTTTAACTCTGGGAACTCAGATGGAGAAAGAACTACATTATTTTCTTTGTTTAATACAATATCTCCACCGTCATAATTTTCTACAAATTGAGCATTGACATTTTCACCAGATATTTCTGGAGAAGTATCCATATGCGCTATAAATCCAATAGTAGGAACGGATTTTTCTAAATTTGATGGCAATGTAGCCATAATGTATCCGTTTTCATCCATGGAAGCGTCTTGTAAACCTATAGCTTTTAATTCTTCTACTAAATCTTTACCAAGTATTAATTGTTTACTAGTACTTGGCACAGTATTAGAATCTTCATCTGATTTTGTGTCATACTTTATGTATTTTAAAAATCTTTCAACAACTTTTGACATAAATTCATCTCCTTATGCATAATTTTTACAATATAAAGTTATTATACTATTTTTCTACTTCTAATTCAATTATATAAAATATAAAAAATGAAAGCAATCTTGCCTAAATACAACAAGATTGCAATAAAAACGTGAATATTAGAAATTATTTATTATATCATTTATTTCTTTCTCTTCTTTAATATAGTTAATTATATTTATAGATTTTGAAGAATCACCTATTAATATACAACCAACAATTTTTTCATCCTTAAAGAAGAGTTTTTTATAAATTTTCTTAAGAGTATTGTTTAGTATAACTGTAGTAGTAGATTCATCTTCAGTTATATTTCCACAGGAGAATATCGTAGTATTTAAAGCTTGCAACATAGTGGATGCAACAAAGTTTTTAAATACTAAATTATCGCCTAAACAATTGGCTCCAGCAGTAGTTCCCATTTGATCTGCAGCTGTCCAAGTTCCAAAAACTAAGCCATTTAGTTCCGCTATGTCTCCACAAGCATAAACATCTTTTGTATTTGTTTCCATTTTATCGTTTACTACCACGCCTCTGTTCATTTCTAGAGTTGTGTCTTTAAATAAATTTATATTAGGAGTAATGCCAACGGAGAATAAAACTAAGTCTGTGTTTAAAACTTCACCACTAGATAATTTAAGTCCAGTAACCTTAGTATCACCTAACACTTCTTCAGCATTTGCATTTTTTAATACTTTTATTCCAGTGTTTTCAACTATATTTTCAAATAACTTAGAACCTGTATCATCTAGTTGTCTTTTTAAAAGCCCAGATGACCTTTCTAAAATAGTCACTTTAAGGCCTAGATTTTGAAAACTTTCAGCAGCTTCTAAGCCTAAAAGACCACCACCTATTATAGCTACTTTGGTGCAAGAATTTACTTTAATATAATTTTTAATATCTATTAAGTCGTTTAAATTTCTTAATGTAAAAGCTCCTTCTTTATCATTGCCAGGTATAGGAGGAACAAAACTGCTGCTGCCGTTAGCTAAAATTAGCTTGTCATAGGTTAATTCTTCCCCAGATTCTAAAGTTAAGTAGTGGGATTCAGTGTTTATGGAATTTACTTTAGTATCTAATTTAAGATTTATATCATTATCTTTATACCACTGTTCGTTATATAAATATAATTTATCATTTTCTATAGAACTGCCTATTAAACCTGTAAGTTGAGGTCTATAATAGGTTATATATTTTTCAGCTGATATAATGGTTATTTTACAATTTTTATTACGCTGTCTTATAGCCTTAGCTGCGGAGATTCCAGCTATACCGTTGCCTATTATCAATATATTTTCCTTTGAATTAGATGTAAATGTTATTTCTTTTTCTTCATCACCATTAGAGGATTTTTTTACTTCCTGAAATAATTCTGGTCCAACACCGCAGATAGGACAATATTCAGGTGGTTGTACTCCTTCATAGATGTATCCGCAAATTGTACATTCCCATATTTTTATATTATTATCCTCATGTATATTAGAATTATCATTGGAATTAGGAACATTGATATTTTCAGAGGATTGAATCATTTCTTCAAACATATCTGGGCCAACTCCGCAAAGGGGACATATTTCTGGAGGAGTATCACCTTCATGGACATAGCCACATACTTTACATACCCATTTTTTACCCATATTAATAACTCCCTTCTAAAAATATATATTAGAATATAGTACATAAATTATAATATTATTCTTTCATATTTTAGAAAAAAATTCAATGCCAATTTTTAATTATTATTAATTAATATAAGATTTCTATTTGCAAAAGTGGGTAACTTAAATTTTAAAAATAATTATGAAAGTGATATAATGATAATATGCGGTTTTTATATAATAAAATAAATTCTTAAATTAGGGGGAAATAACATGAATGTGGAGATTTTTAAGGATTTCAGAAAAAAGGTAAATGATAATGTAAGTAAAGTTATAGTGGGGAAAGAAGAAAAGATAGATAAAATAATAGTAGCTTTCATATGTGGAGGGCATGTACTTTTGGAAGATGTACCGGGGGTAGGAAAAACTAAATTGGTAAAAGCTATGTCTAAATCTATGAATTGTTCTTTTAAAAGAATACAGTTTACGCCAGATTTGCTTCCTTCAGATTTGACAGGTATTTATTATTATAATGCAAAAGAGCAAGAATTTCAGTTTAAACCAGGCCCTATATTAAGTCAATTTGTATTGGGTGATGAAATAAATAGAGCCACACCTAGAACTCAATCAGCATTATTGGAGAGCATGGAAGAAAGACAAGTTACAGTGGAAGGAAATACTATAAAGTTAAATAGGCCTTTCTTTGTAATGGCAACGCAAAATCCTATAGAGCAGTTTGGAACATTTCCTCTTCCAGAAGCTCAATTAGATAGATTTTTTATAAGGTTATCCATGGGTTATCCAGAATATATGGATGAGAAAAAGATGATGGATAGATTTATAGAAAAAGATCCAATAGAAGAATTAGAATCAGTGGTTACTATGGAGGAAATAAATTATGTACAGGATAACTATAGTAAAGTTTATGTAAGTGATGAAATGAGAGAGTATATACTAAATGTAATAATTGCTACAAGAAAGCACAATAAAGTGGAAGTGGGTTGTTCTCCAAGAGCTACTTTAGCACTTATGAAAGGAAGTCAAGCCCATGCAGCGGTAAAGGGAAGAGACTACATGATACCTGAGGATGTAAAGGCCATGGCTGTACCTATTATAACACATAGATTAGTATTAAAAAGTGAAAACAGTGTTATGGATAATAAGGGTGAATACATAGTGGAAGAGATTCTAAATACTGTAAAAACCCCTTTAGAAGAGGTATAGAGGTGGTTTAAATGATATCTTTTTTGGTATTTTTATTTATCATAGCTTTGGTGTATGGCATATCGGATTATACTAAGAAAAAGGGATTTGATAAATTATTAGTGTATAGAGATTTAGATAGAAATAGTGTGGTTGAAGGTGAAAAGGTTAAAGTATCTATAATAGTAGAGAATAAAAAGAAAATGCCCATATTTTTCATGTTAATAAAAGAAGAAATTCCTTATGAAATTATGAATAAAAGTTATGTAAATACAACCCAATATTCTATAGGCGGCTATGAAAAAATTAAGAAAACATATGCCATCCCCATGGAAGTTAGGGGAGTGTATCTTTTAAGGAAAATGGAAGTTATTGTAGGAGACTTGTTTGGATTTTTTACTACTAATAAAGAAATAGAGAACTATATGGAAATAGTAGTTTATCCGAAAATAGTTAATTTAATAGATTTGAAATTTGATAGCACTAGTAATCTAGGGGATGCATTGATAAAAAGATGGATTTATAAAGATCCACTGTATATTAAAGGAATAAGGGAATATAACATTGAAGATAGAATGAAGGATATACATTGGAAATCCAGCCTAAAAATGAACAAGCTAATGGTTAAAGAATATGACTATACCTCTGAAAGAGAATTTATAACTATAGTAAATATTCAGTGTCATGAAATTTATTGGAGATATGTAAATAAAAAAGCTATAGATAGAGCTATAAAAGTTACGGTTTCTATAACAGATAGTGCTTTAAAAGAAGGAGTAAAGGCAGCAGCTTGGACTAATGCAAATATAATTAGTTACTCAAATGAAGTTAGAAGCATCACTACTCCTTGTAACTCATTAAAAGAAGTATTAGAACTATGTGCAAGAATGGATTATATGCCTAAAACTAGTTTTAGTGATTTTTTAAACAAGTATATAAAACATTTTAAGCCCAACAACACTTATGTAATAATAAGTTCCTTTTTTACTGAGGAGGATCAAAATATAATATACTATTTAAGAAATAAAGGAATTAATTTGAAAATTGTGGATGTATCAGACAAGGGGAACTTACCAGACATAAGGGGAGTTGAAAAAATAGTGTATGGAGGGGACGGGAATTAATGAGTTGGTATAGGAGAATAAAATGTTTATTTACAATTCAGATTGTAATATTTTCTTATATAGTTTGGTCTAGCTTGAACTTTATAGTTATTAGAAAACACATAAGTACTATGACTTTTTTTTATCTTTTAATTTCTATGTTTTTAATGGAATATATAAATTACAAGAAGGACAATAAGTGGTTGTCCGTGGGGATTCCAGCGTTAATAGGCTTAGTAGTAAATGCTTTGTTATATAGAAGTTATATATCTTTTACATTAAATTATGCCTATTTAATTTTTATAATTTTCTATGGTTATAATTTGGAAAAAAATTATGTAAATTACTATTCTAGTAGAGAAATGTTTAAAAAATCCCTGATAATATTGGTGTTATTGTGGATGATTACCATGTTATTTAAGGGTAGCAATAATAAAGCTTTTTTCAGATTTTATATAATGTATTTTACTATAGGTATAATATATTTAAGGGAGATAAGGGATTATAGCTATAATGTGATAAATAAAAAATCATTACTTATAGATGGAATAACAGCTACTTTAATTTTTAGCTTATCAATTGAAAAGTTTTATGAAATATTTTTTAAGGGATTAATGTTATTAAAAACTGCCTTTGAATATATAGTGGATATAGTTGTAAAGATTTTAATGGTGGTATTGGATAAACCATATACAGCTATTTTAAAATTTTTAAAATCTCTTTTTAAAGATAAAATCTCAATACCATTAGAGCCACTGAAGAAAAAAGTTATTGATGATAAAACAAAGGAAATGGTATCTTATGCTCATGGTGATATGAGATTTATAAGAATGATCATAAGAATATTAATATTTGTTGCAATATGCATAGTTGTATATAAAATAGCATCTAAATTAATTTATAATTCATCTAAACAAGAGAATGTGAATGTAATAAGTGAAGAAAAAGAAAAAATAGAAATGGAAGAGAAGAAAAAAAGCTTTTTTAATAAGCTTATAAACAGTATTTATTTAGGAAAAGATCCAAAGAAAAAGATAAAACATCTTTACAAAAATATACAGTCAGTATCCAAAGAAAAGGATATATTTACTGAGCACATGACGGCAACTCAATTAGAAAACTCAATATTAATAAGTAGAAATGTTAAAAGAGATGAACTAGAATACATTACGGACAAATATAATGAAACTAAATTTTCATATCATAATATAAGTGAAGAAATGGCAGAAGAATTTAAAAAGAATTATACTAAAATTAAAAAGAAAATATAAATCATAAAATAAATTTTTGAGCATTTCGACAAAGATTTAACAAATCAAAAAGAAATTAATGGAATATTCTGAAAAATAAAAGAGTTAATCACTATATCTGTAAGAAAAAACTTTGTTTTGTGTCAATTTAGAACGATAAAAACTTTTTTGTAACTATTATAAAGTGACATATTTTTTCCCCAAGCAGTGATATTATATTAATAAATAAAATATGGGGGGAAAGTTAAATGATTGTAGTAGAAAATTCTATTAGACGACTACAAGATGGGGACTTAACTCGAATTTATTCTTACAGATTATTAAAAAATGAAATTTCTCTTTATTTTAAAGGGAACAACGGAGCAGTACAAGCTTATGGCATAGAAGTGGAAAGACAGGATATGTTAGATGGAAAAGTAATTAATATACAAAGGGATTGTGTAAGTTCTATAAGTCCATATAGACATAAGGTACATAATCTTATGAAAATCCTATACGAAAATACAGTTTCACCTATCCACCTTATAGATATGGTAGGTGAGGAAGTGGATTATAGTATAGAGGATTTTGAATGTGAACTAAAGAATATATTAACCAATTAATTTTTTAATGAAGGAAATTATATTCCTTCATTTTTATTTAAATATTTTATAACTCAACTTTTGCATATAAATTTTAAGTGCTACACTATACAAGGCAATAAGTAAGAGAGAAGGTACTAGGTACTAGGTGCTAGGTGCTAGGTAATAAGTAAGGGATAATAGGTAAAAAGTAAGAGATATTGAAAAAATTCAGCAAAGCTGAATTTTCACCACAACTATTACTTGCAAATTAATTATAAAAAATTCCTAGAGTTTTATCCTTAACTCTTACTTCTTACCTTTTACCTATTACTTATCTACAAATTTTATATTTTTTATTTTATAATTGCGAAAGTTGAATAAGAAACTTTATTAATGCTGTATATGAGGTGAGAATAATGATAGCAGGAGTAGGAACAGATATAGTTGAGATATCTAGGATAGAACGTATACTTAATAATAATTCCTTGTTTTTATATAAGATATTTAATGAAGAAGAAATAGTATATTTAAAGAACAGGAATTTAAGATACGAATACGTAGCAGGAAGATTTGCAGCAAAAGAAGCGGTGGCAAAAGCCTTAGGCACAGGATTTACGGGTTTTTCTTTTAAAGATATAATAATTAAAAGTGATGATTTAGGAAAACCTATGGTGGAACTGAAAAATCCAGCTAAGCAAATAGCAGAGCAACATGGCAAATATAAAATGCATTTAAGTATATCCCACAGTAGGGAGAATGCTATAGCCTATGCAGTTTGGGAGGTGAATAACTTTGAGGATAGGTACAGCCAAAGTAAGTAGGGAAATAGATAAAGTGTGCATTGAAAAGCTTAAAATACCAGGTATAGTTTTAATGGAAAATGCAGCACTAAAAGTTATAAACAACATAAAAATGTCAGAAATAAATTCTTTTGTAATAGTATGCGGCAAAGGAAATAATGGCGGAGATGGTTTTGCCATTGCTAGGCATCTCCATATTAAAGATAAGAAAGTTCAAGTATTTTTCATAGGAAATCCTGAAGCATTAAGTGGTGATTGCAAAACAAACTACATTATAGCATCTAATCTAGGTATTAAAATATGTAAATTAAATAATATAGAGGATTTAGATTATTTTAGAAGCTGTATAAGTGCAAGTGAAATGGTTATAGATTGTATATTTGGCACAGGACTTACGAGAAAAGTTGAAGGCATATACGAACAGGTTATAGGAATAATAAATGAAAATAGCCGCAATACTCTTTCTGTAGATGTACCTTCAGGAATTAATTCTGATGATGGAGAGGTAATGGGAATATGTATAAATGCACATAACACCGTATCTTTTCAACTTTATAAAAGAGGGTTTTTAAAATATTCATCTAATAAATTTATAGGAAAGGTAGTTGTGGAGGACATAGGAATTCCTAAAGAAGTTATTGAAGAAATATGTCCTAAGGAGTTTGTATTACATGAAGACTTTATTAAAAAAGCCATAAAACCTAGAGATAAACATTCTAATAAAGGGGATTTTGGCAGAGCGTTAATAATATCCGGTACAGAGGGTTTTACAGGAGCAGCATATATAAGCACTGAAACAGCAGTTAGAAGTGGAGCTGGACTTGTAACAGTACTTTGTCCTAAGGATATTCAAAATATATTGAGTTGTAAACTTACCGAGGCAATGACTATAAATTTTACACAAAAGGAAAAAATAGAAGAAGTTATGTGTAAAGCAAGGGCCATTGCCATAGGACCAGGTATGGGTAATAACTTATGGACTTTTAGCATTTTAGAGCAAGTAATTGAAAAGTCTAAATGCCCAATGGTATTAGATGCAGATGCTATAAATGTGCTTCAAGATCATAAAGATATTATAAAAAAATCCTCTAACACATTAGTACTTACACCACATCCAGGAGAAATGTCTAGACTTACAGGTTTGGATATAGACTATATTAACGAAAATAGGATAAAGGTTGCTAAGGAATTTGCTTTAGAAAACAATGTAATATTGTTATTGAAAGGCTATAATACTGTTATAACAGATGGGAAGACTACATTTATAAATTCTACAGGAAACAGTGCTATGGCTAATGGGGGAATGGGGGATTGTTTAACAGGTCTTATAACTTCATTCATAGCCCAAGGATATGAACCATTAGAAGCAACTTGTATATCTGCATATATTCATGGATATTGTGGAGAAAAATTAAGCAATGAAATGTTTTGTGTAAATGCAAAGCATGTAATGGAGTATATTCCTTATGCAATAAAAGAAATAATAGAGTAAAATTAGAATATTAATTTCTCTAAAACAATATTAATAAAATATAGTATTGTTTGGGGGAGTAATATGAAAAAATTAAATAAAATAGTTACTTTAATGCTATCTATATTTTTCTTTTTATCTTTAACCGCTTGTGGAAATAAGAAACCAAAAAAGGAAAATGAAGTTATAGATATAGTAAAATCTATAGAAAAATATAATTCAGATGTGGAAATAAATATAGTAAATTCTAGGGAGAAAATACAACTTAAAGGGAAGCAAACATATGTAAAAGGGGAAGTAGCTAAATTAGAAATAGATGGTGGAAGACAACTTGTATACAAAGGTGAAAAAATACAAATAGACGATTTAGAAAGTGACAATAAATATTCAGTACATGAAAGTTTTGATAGTATATATAAATTGAGTTTTATGGATGAATATATAAAACTTATTTATAATAATGAAAAAATTAAATACAAGTATAAACAAATAGATGGACAGGAGTATTTAATAGTAGTATTGGATTTGCCTTATAACAATAGAAATTTAAATGAAATTCATTTATATTTAAATTACGAGGAAAAGAAGCCATACAAAGTAGTAATATATAGCGAAAAACATGAAGAAAAGGTAAATATAGTTTATAAGAACTTTAAATCCTTTTAGTATATTTGGAGGTGGATAAAGTGTTTAGGCACTTAAGACCAGTTTGGGCTGAAATAAATTTAGATAAATTAGCTAGCAATATGAAGGAAATAAGAAGAGTTGCAAAAAGTAAGGATATAATAGCAGTAGTTAAAGCAGATGCCTATGGTCATGGAGCATTGGATGTAGCGCCGGTATTTTTGGAAAATGGAGCAAATAGACTAGCAGTAGCAGTAATAAGTGAGGCAGTGGAGTTAAGAAGGGGAGGAATAGAATGTCCCATAATGATATTAGGTTTTACTCCACCTAATTTAATTGATAATTTACTAAGATATGATATTGAGCAAACAGTTTACTCCTATGATTTTGCAGAAGAAATATCTAACATGGCAGTTAAAAACAAAAAAATAGCTAAAATACATATAGCTGTAGATACAGGCATGGGTAGGATAGGTTTTTTACCTAATGAAGATAGTGTAGAGCAGGTATATAAAATAAGTAAGTTGTCTAATATAGTAATAGAGGGTATATTTTCACACTTTTCTGCTGCAGATGAAAAAGATAAGGAATATACCTATAATCAATTAGAAAGATTTAATTGGTTTTATAACAAGTTAAAAGATAGAGGAGTAAAAATAAACATAAGGCATGTAGCTAATAGCGCAGCTATTATAGATTTACCTGAAACTCATTTTGAAGGGGTTAGACCAGGAATAATACAATATGGATACTATCCTTCAGAAGAAGTTTCTAAGGAAAATATAAATATAAAACCTGCTATGCAGCTTAAGACAAATGTGGTTCACATTAAGAAAATTCCAGCGGGAGAGTACATAGGATATGGAAGAAGGTTCAAAACTACTAGAGATAGTGTGATAGCAACTTTACCAGTGGGATATGCTGATGGTTACACAAGGCTTCTCTTTGGTAAGGGAAAAGTAATTATAAACAATGAATTTGCGCCAGTGGTGGGGAGAATATGCATGGATCAATGCATGATAGACATTACAGATATAAAGGACGTAAAAGTAGGTACAGATGTTATACTTATAGGGGAAACAGAAGAAATAAAATTTAATGCAGAAGATGCAGCAGATATGCTGGGTACTATCAGTTATGAGGTAGTTTGTATGATAAGTAAAAGAGTACCAAGAGTATACATAAAAGATGGGAAAATTGTAAAAATAAGAAACTACGTATAGGAATTATACAATTTTGAATAATATACTTGTAGAAAAATGGGGGTTTAATAGCGCAAAATCTTTGACATATTGACAAATAAGGTTATAATTAAAGAGTAGATACATATTTCGTTTTAATAAATAGGAGGTATCGATTATCGTATGTCAGGCTCAAAGAGATTTGTAGTAAACCTCTCAGAAAAACTTTTTAATGAATTTAATGAAACTTTAAAAAAAGATTCCAAAAAAAGAAGTGAATTTATAAGGGAAGCCATAGTATTATATATTGAGGAGAAAAAAAAGTTGGGCTATGAAGAGATGCAAAAAGGGTATATAGAAATGGCTCAGCTAAACCTTGAATTATGTGAATGTGGCTTTGAAAGGGATATAAAAGAGTTAGAAGAATATGAAGCTATGCTTTCGGAGAGTGATATGCCTGATGACACCGATAGTAAAACGAGGGGATATATTTTATGCTGATCTCAGCCCCGTAGTAGGTTCAGAGCAGGGCGGAGTGAGGCCAGTTATTATAATACAAAATGACGTGGGTAATAAATATAGTCCTACAGTAATAGTGGCAGCTATTACGTCGCAAATTAATAAGGCCAAGCTGCCAACTCATGTGGAAATTTCTTCAGAGGAATATGGTCTTAATAAGGACTCTGTTGTTCTATTAGAACAAATAAGAACTTTAGACAAAAGACGACTTAAGGAAAAGATTGGACACATGACAGATGATGACATGGAGAAGGTCAATGAGTCGATTTTAATAAGTATTGGGTTAAAACAGTAGAAAAATAAGGGTTATATAGCTTTTATATAACCCTTATTTTAATTTTAATAAATAATATTTAAAAAAATGCAAAAAATTTATACAAAGGCTTTTTACTTATTAAAGTAATTGATATAATATTAATATGAGTAAGTTTAGGAGGGATAAGAATGGAAGTTAATACAAAAGAACTTCAAGCTGTTGCGAAAACTGTAAGAAAAGACATAGTAACTATGATAACTCAATCAGCTTCAGGTCACCCAGGAGGATCATTATCAGAAGTTGAAATTTTAACAGCTTTATATTTTAAAGAAATGAATGTAAATCCTCAAAAACCACAGGATCCAGATAGAGATAGATTTGTTCTTTCTAAAGGACACGGTGCTCCAGGGCTTTACAGTATATTAGCTAGAAAAGGATTTTTTGATGTAAGCGAATTAAATAATTTAAGAAAATTAGGTTCAATACTTCAAGGGCATCCAAATATGAACTATGTTCCTGGAATAGATATGTCTACAGGTTCATTAGGACAGGGAATTTCAGCTGCAGTAGGAATGGCTCTAGCTGGAAAGTTAGACAAAAAAGCTTATAGAGTATATGCTTTACTTGGAGATGGAGAATTAGGTGAAGGTGAAGTATGGGAGGCGTCAATGTCTGCAGCTCACTATAAACTAGACAATTTAACAGCATTTGTAGATTTTAATGGATTACAAATAGATGGAAAATGTGAAGAAGTTATGAATCCAAATCCTATAGATGAAAAGTTTAAAGCCTTTGGATGGAATGTTATAACTATAGATGGACATGATTTCGAACAAATAATAAATGCTATTGAAGAAGCAAAAAATACTAAGGATAAGCCAACAGCTGTTATATGTAAAACAGTAAAAGGAAAAGGCGTATCATTCATGGAAAACCAAGCTGGATGGCATGGTTCAGCTCCTAGTAAGGAACAATGTGAAGAGGCTTTAAAAGAAATAGGAGGTGAAAATTAATGGCAAAGATAGCTACTAGAGAGGCTTATGGAAAAGCTCTTGCTAAATTAGGAGAAGAAAAATCAAACGTAGTAGTTCTTGATGCAGATTTATCAAAATCAACTAAAACAGCAGATTTTAAGAAAGTATTTCCAGAAAGATTTATAAATATGGGAATTGCTGAGGGAAATATGATGGTTGTTGCAGCTGGATTAGCAGCTTGCGGAAAAATACCGTTTGTAAGTACTTTTGCTATGTTTGCTGCTGGTAGAGGATTCGAACAAATAAGAAACTCTATATGTTACCCAAAATTAAATGTTAAGGTATGTGCAACTCATGCGGGTTTAACAGTTGGCGAAGATGGAGCATCTCACCAAGCTATAGAAGATATATCATTAATGAGAAGTATACCAAATATGGTTGTAATATCTCCAAGTGATGGAATTGAGGCAGAAGAGGCCATAAAAGCTGTAGCAGAATATCATGGACCTTGTTATGTTAGACTTGGTAGATCAGCGGTGCCAGTAATAAATGATAATGCGGACTATAAGTTCCAAATAGGAAAAGGTGTTACTTTAAGAGAAGGTAAAGATGCCACAATAATAGCTACTGGAATAATGGTAGATGCTGCATTAGAAGCATATAATATGCTAGCAGAAGAAGGAATAAAGGTTAATGTTATAAATATACATACAATAAAACCAATAGATGAGCAAATAATAGTTAATGCTGCAAGAGAAACAGGAGTTATAGTAACAGCTGAAGAGCACAGTGTAATAGGTGGATTAGGTTCAGCAGTTGCAGAGGTTGTAACAGAAAATTATCCTGTGCCAGTATTAAAAATTGGAGTTAAAGATACCTTCGGAGAAAGCGGAAAGCCAGCAGAGCTTTTAGAAAAGTATGGTTTAACAGCAAAAGATATAGTTAAAGCAGTTAAAAAAGGTATGAGCTTAAAATAGAAAAAGCTAGTTAATGATAAAAGGAAGGAGTAAATAGCTCCTTCCTTTTATTAAACCTTTTTATTTATGCAAAAATGAAATTTTTTATTCATTTTTGCATAAATAAAGATTTTTCAAAACCTTTATGATATAATCTGTAATGTAGGAGTGATAGTCGTATGAATAATTTTTTTGTAGACATAAAAGAATGTGTAAAAATATCTATTAAAATAATTTTAATAAGCTTTTTATTAGGTCTATTAGTAGGTTTAATAGGTTCTGCAATAAAAGGTGCATTTGATGCAGTGTACATACTAGAGTGGGGTGGAAGAGTTATAACTTATGCTGCATGCTTTGGGTTATTTATGGCAGCAGTATCATTTACTAAAAAAGACTTAATGAGACCATTAAATTATGAAAAACAATGGAAAACCTATTTTATAAGATTAAATTTAGCTCAGGTTATATTTTTTGTATCTATATTTACTTTGATTATTTCATTGGCGGTAAACTCAATTTTATTTTATTTTAAATAGAATTTGTTAAATAAAATCTGTTAAATAAATTTATATTCAAATAAAAGTTTAGTACACCAGTGATTTTAATCACTGGTAGTATAATGTTTAAAATTATGTACTAAACTTCAATTAATAAGTATCGGCAATAAGCCTAATAGGGTTTATATATTTGTACAATATTATACGGGGGGATATTATGGAAAAAGTGAAGAAGAATAACAAAGGAGTAGTAGTCAAGGAATGGGTATTAGCAACAGTTGGAGTTTTAATTTTAGCAATTGCCACAAGAGCTTTTCTGGAACCCAATCATATAGCTGGTGGAGGCGTTTTGGGTATAGCTATAGTATTACACCATTACATACCAATATCTGTAGGTCTTCTAACAGCTTTAATGAATATTATATTATTTATAATTGCTTTTATAGTAATAGGACCACAATTTGGAGCAAAAACAATTTATTCTAGTTTTGCTTTAGCGGGTTCAATTTGGATAATGGATAGATTAATCGATCCTGCTTGGGTAGTAACAGATAACTTGCTTTTAGCAACTATATTTGGAACTTTATTATCAGGAGTTGGTATGGGATTAGTATTTAATCAAAATGCTTCTACAGGTGGTACTGACATACTGGCAAAAATAATGAATAAATTTATACATATAGATTTAGGTAAAGCACTACTTATGGTAGATTTTTTAGTTACAGTAGCGGCTGGAGTTACATTTAATGCTGAAGTTGGAATGTATTCTTTGCTATCTGTAATAATAAACTGCACTACTATAGATTCAGTAATAAATGGATTGAACATGTGTAAATCAGTTATGGTTATAAGCATGGAGAGGGACAAGATTAGTAAATTTATAATAAATGAATTGGGAAGAGGTTGCACTATCTTTCATGGAAAAGGTGGATTTAGTGGACAAGATACCAATATACTGTATACGGTTTTAGATAGAAAACAATTCATTAGATTAAAAATATTTATAAAAGAAGTAGACCCAAGAGCGTTTATTACAGTTAGTGATGCTAGAGAGGTTTTAGGTGAAGGTTTCAAAGATATAATAGAAGATTAGAAAACGTTTAATTTCCACATATTTTATTTATGTGGAAATTTTTCTATTTTAATAAAAATTAACATATTAAAAACATTACAGTATACGTTACAAAAAACACTTCAATTGTGTTATAATATATAAATAAAACCTACGAGGAATAGGAGTACAGTATAATGATTAAATTTGAGAATGTAACTAAAGTTTATAACAATAATGTTTTAGCTTTATCTAATGTAAATATAGAAATTGATAATGGAGAATTTGTGTTCCTAGTTGGACCAAGTGGAGCAGGTAAATCTACCTTTATTAAAATACTCTTAAAAGAAGTTGAACCTTCTAGTGGAACAGTGATTGTTAATGATACTAATTTAACAGAAATTAAGAGAGGCGAAGTACCTTATTATAGACGTAAAATAGGTGTTGTATTCCAAGATTTTAGATTGATACCTTCATTGAATGTTTATGAGAATGTTGCCTTTGCCATGAGAGTTATAGGGGCATCCAGCAGAGAAATAAGAAAAAAGGTTCCTACAGTTTTATCTCTTGTAGGATTATCTAAAAAATATAAAGCTTTCCCTAATGAACTTTCAGGGGGAGAGCAGCAGAGGGTTTCCTTGGCTAGAGCTATAGTGAACAATCCTTCTCTTTTAATAGCAGATGAACCTACGGGAAATCTAGATCCAGAAACTACTTTGGAGATAATGGATATACTTCAAGATATAAATAGAGCAGGAACTACAATAGTAATGGCTACACATGCTAAGGATATTGTAGATAATATGAAGAAAAGAGTTATTGCCATAGAAAAAGGTACTGTAGCGAGAGATGAGCAAAGGGGTAGATATGGTTATGAGGATTAGTGCGTTTAAATATTTTATTGTGGATGCTTTAAAAAGTTTAAGAAGAAATAAAACAGTAAGTTTAGCATCCATGCTTACTGTAGCAGCTTCCTTATTTTTAATGGGAATATTTTTAATTGCTATTTTAAATGTAGGTCAAGGAGTAGAGAGCGTAGAAGATCAAGTGCAAATAAAGGTTATTTTAAAGGATAGTATAAAAGCAGATGAAAAAAGTAAAGTAGAAAATACTTTAAAAGATACACCGGGAGTTAAAGAGATAGAATTTGAAACTAAAGAAAAGGCTTTAGAAAAGTGGAAAAAACAATTAGGAGAAGAAAATGCATCATTAGCTCAAGGATTAGAAAAACAAAATCCTATGCCAAACTCATATATAGTTAAATTAAAATCACCTGAGGATGCAGCTTCTGTAGCATCAAAAATAAAGGGTATGCCTGGAATAGAACAAATTAAAGATGGAAGAAAAATAGTAAATCAAATTATAAAAATAACTAAAGCTTTAAAATGGATTGGTATAGTGCTTTTCATTATATGTCTTATAGTATCTCTATTCCTAATAGGAAATACTATCAAGCTTACTGTTTACTCTAGAAGAAGAGAAATAAATATAATGAAGTATGTAGGAGCTACAGATTGGTTCATAAGATGGCCTTTTATAATTGAAGGAGTTATAATAGGTATTTTAGGAGCATTAATAGCAATTATAGTATTGTATTATTCTTACAAGTTTATGTATATTAGAATTAATGCCGGTGGTGTAATGGCTATGTTAATGCATTTAATATCACCTGCGTATGTGTTCAATGTAATGGCTTGGAAATTTATATTAGCTGGAATTTTAATAGGTTCAATGGGTAGTATATTATCCATTAGAAAGTTTTTACAAGTATAATGAATATAACCCTGGGGAAACCCAGGGTTTTTATAATTATTATATATGTAAAAGTATACTATTTGCTTAATTCTTGCCTAGAAATTTGAAAAATTATAATATTTTTAATTTGAAATATAGAATAACTGTAGTTAAGTACAAAGGGTGCTTTATTACAATTATGTTAAAATGGTATAATAAAATAATAATAATATTAAATTATAATACTAATAATAATATATAATAGTATAATATATTATAAATGAGTAAAAATCGTAACATAATTTTACAAATATATAAAACCCAATTATCAATTTCTAAGTGTAGATTTTATACTATCTTTTGGGGATTAGGAACTAGGGAATGGATTTTTGGTGGGGTATGCGTAAATATATGTAATTAAATTTGCTCATATATAGTAATGTATTTAAAAGTGTGGAGATAAGAGGTGTAAATTATGACAAATAAGAAAAAGTGGATATCAGTTACTGCGGCATTGTTAATAGTAACTAATTTATTTACAGGATTCATATTTAGCAGAAAAAATAATGTAGTGGTTAAAGATGATACTGTAGCTACGTTCAATAAGTTGTTTTTGGTAAGAGATAGGTTGTACAAATATTACGATGGTGCAATAGACGATGAGGTTTTAGTGGAGGGTGCAATTAAAGGAATGACTGCTGCTCTTAAGGATCCCTATACAGTATTCATGAACAAAAAAGAGTTTGAAGAATTTAATAGCCAGATAGAAGGTAGCTATGTAGGCATAGGAATACAGGTGGGAGTTAAGGATAATAAGATAGTAATAATAAGTGCTTTTGATAATTCACCAGCTAAAAAGGCGGGAATTGTAAGTGGTGATATTATAGAAAAAGTTAATGGTGTATCAGTAAATGGAGAGCAGTTGGAAAAAGCAGTGTCTATGATGAAAGGTAAGGTAGGAAGAGAAATTCAGTTAACTTTGTTTAGAGAGAAAAAAGGCGAATTTAGTTTGAATTTAAAAGCAGAAAAGATAGAATTTCAAACAGTAAAGGGAGAGGTTCTTGAAGGTGGTATTGGATATATAGAAATAAGTATGTTTGATGAAAATACTTCTAAGGACTTTAATAAAAAATTAAAAGAATTAAAAAGTAAAGGAATGAAAAGTATAATACTAGATTTAAGGGGAAATCCAGGTGGTTCATTAAAAACTTGCGTGGAAGTAGCTTCTAATTTTGTACCTAAAAAATCAACCATAGTATCTACTGTTGATAAAAATAAAAAGAAGATAGAATATACTTCAGAAGGTGGAGAAGCTATAGGAATGCCTTTAGTAGTATTAACTGATGGGGGAACTGCCAGTGCATCTGAAATAGTTTCTGGGGCTGTAAAAGATTATAAATTGGGAACTTTAATAGGAGAAAAGACTTTTGGAAAAGGTGTAGTT
Source organism: Haloimpatiens lingqiaonensis (assembly GCF_901447495.1). Lineage (GTDB taxonomy): Bacteria > Bacillota > Clostridia > Clostridiales > Clostridiaceae > Haloimpatiens > Haloimpatiens lingqiaonensis. The sequence goes on along the minus strand of NZ_CABDWS010000007.1, from coordinate 36,819 downwards.
CAAACAATGCTAGACACAAAAGATGGCACAGCACTTAAGGTGACTATAGCAAAATATTACACTCCATCTGGGAAAAATATACATAAAATAGGTATAAATCCAGATATAGAAGTTAAGTATTCAGAGGAGTTAAAGGAAGAAACCGCAAAGAGTGGATATAATAGAAGTAAGGATCCGCAATTCCAAAAGGCATTAGAGATCATAAAAGAAAAAATGCAAAGTAAGTAGTTAGACGTTTTAATACATTAATTTTAGTAAGGGGGGGTAATGTTGACATTAATACTTTATGTGCTTAGAGCTGTGGCTAAAGCCTTAGTAGAACCTATGTCCCTTTTAGTATTAATATTAATAGGTGCTATGTTTTACAAGCAGAATAAAAAAATCACATTGATGCAGAAAATAGTAGTAGGAAAAAGCATAAACTCTCCTTTAGAGCTAACCATATCACAAATAGTAATAGGAATATTTGGTGCGGTTTTAGCAAGTTTAATAATAGCTTGTTTAGGAATAACCTTTAGAGAAGACTCTTTAATAGATTTTATATTTATATTATCTATAATATTTATGTTTATAAAACCTAGATTTGTATGTTTTGCATATTCGGGAGCAGCCTTAGGATTATTGAGTTTTATATTTGAAAAAATATCTATAATTTTAAATAAGCCTTCACTGGACTTATTTAAAATAGATATAGTAGCGCTAATGTCTTTAGTGGCAGTGCTTCATTTTGTAGAGGGAATTATGATAATACTGGATGGCAAAAGAGGTGCCATTCCAGTATTTAAAAATGATAAGGGTACAATATTTGGAGGATTTTTATTAAAAAGATATTGGATTTTGCCAGTGGCGTTACTTTTTATAATGAATCCTAATTCTTTTGAGGGAATAAGCATAAATTTCCCTAATTGGTGGCCTATAGTTAAGCAAAATATACCCTTTAACACTATAAAAAATTTAATAATATCAGCTATAACATTTTACGGAATATTAGGGTATGAATCCGTTACGTTTACAAGAAGTAAAGAAGAAAAAACCGTTTCTTCAGGAATATGGGTAATATTGTACTCTATAGTTTTATTTTTATTTTCCCAGGTGAGTTCAAATAACGAATTTGCTCAATTGCTTCTTATAATATTTGCTCCACTAGGTCACGAAGCAATGATTTTAATTCAAAGGTTCATGGAGATTAAGGGTAAGGCTATATATGCTAGCGGAGAAGAAGGAATTATGGTACTGGAGGTAATACCTAACTCTTTAGCTGATGAAATGGGAATTAAAAGTGGAGATTTGCTTATGAATATTAACAATAATAAAATAAATGAGGAAAATGATATACTAGATGTACTTAGAGATGCACCAAACTATATAAAGCTTACTGCTAGAAAAATTTCCGGTGAGTTAAAAGAATTAAAATATGATAATTTAGTGAGTAAGAATGATTTGGGGGCTTTAATGGTGCCCAAAGTTGTACCAGAAGATAATGCTGTGATTAAGTTAAAGGGTAAGGAATTTAAAAAATATTTAGATGAAGCCAAGAAAAGGGAAGAGGACAATCAATAAGTTGTATGACTAAATATAAATTAGAAAAAATATTGCATAGGTTTATCCGATGACTACCTGCCGTAACACTACCACTTCTAACAAAGCGGGAGTTAACGGCAGCTACGTCCCTGGATAACGATCTCTAACCTTCAGTTGGAGTAAAAACTCCATGTGAAGGTTAGAGATCTGTTTATATTAATATAATAAAAAGTTAAAAGCATAGGGATATATATCCTTATGCTTTTAACTTTTTAGGTGGTTAGTTGTTTATTGTTAGGGTGATTTATTTAAATTTTATTTTTCATCAATACTAGAAATAACTTTGTCATATAAATCTAACTCACATTTGCAATTTTTACAATGTGAACATTTAGAACAACTTTTGCTTAAGTGAGTTCCTATAGAAGACATTACCACAGAGTCTTGAGATTTAAAAGAAGAACAATTTGAAGCTACGCACATAATTTCATAAATATTTCCCATTATACAATCCTCCCCCATACATGAAACTAGAAAGCTTTAATTAATTTTTCAATAAAATATGTAGTAAATTATCTATATAATAAATTTATGTTCCTTATTTACAATATGATTGTAGCACTTATAAATTATAAATGCAATATATTTATTTAAATATTATACATTAATTATATAAAATACGATATATGTGATATACTATTGAAACATATTGATTCTTCAGTTTTGAAAAGCTTTTGTTTATATTAGTATTTGTAAAGTTGTAGTATGATTTTTTAAATTGATGGAATAGGATATAATATATATGTAATATAGTTGACAATGGTAAAAATAAGGTCTAGAATTAAAGTATCGAACTAATGTTCAATGAGAGGTGAATGATATGGGGAGTTTTAAAATACATTCTAAATTTAAACCTACTGGGGATCAACCAGGGGCTATAAAAAGTTTGATAGATGGTATAAATAAAGGACATGATTTTCAAACTCTTTTAGGGGTAACAGGTTCAGGAAAAACTTTCACTATGGCAAATATAATCGAAAAAATACAAAAGCCTACACTGGTTTTAGCCCATAATAAAACATTAGCAGCACAGTTATGCTCAGAATTCAGAGAGTTTTTCCCAGAGAATTCTGTAGAATATTTTGTATCTTATTATGATTATTATCAGCCAGAAGCTTATGTGGCACAAACTGATACATATATTGAAAAAGATGCATCTATAAATGATGAAATAGATAAATTGAGACACTCAGCCACTTCAGCCCTTTTAGAGAGAAAAGATGTAATTGTAGTGGCATCTGTATCATGTATATATGGTCTGGGTAATCCAGAGGAATACAAAAAATTAACAGTTTCTATAAGAGAGGGAATGCTTAAGGAAAGAGATGAAATAATTAGAAAGCTTATAGATATACAATATGAAAGAAATGATATAAATTTTATAAGGGGAACTTTTAGAGTTAGGGGAGATGTTTTAGACATATTTCCAGCTTCATCTACCAATAGGGGCATAAGAATAGAGTTTTTTGGAGACGAGATAGATCGTATAAGGGAATTTGATGTCATTACCGGGGAAATAATAGGGGTAAGAAAACATGTATCCATATTTCCAGCATCCCACTTTGCCACATCCAAAGATAAGATTGATGGGGCTATTACGGTTATAGAAAGAGAATTAGAACAGAGGCTTCAGGAGTTTAAAAAAGAGGATAAATTATTAGAAGCTCAAAGACTTAAACAAAGGACTAATTTTGACATTGAAATGATAAGGGAAATGGGATATTGTACTGGTATAGAAAATTATTCAAGAATATTTGATGGAAGGGAACCGGGTACACCGCCACAAACATTGCTGGATTATTTTCCAAAGGATTTTCTGCTATTTATAGATGAAAGTCATGTAACTGTTCCTCAAATAAGAGCTATGTATGGTGGAGATAAATCTAGAAAAGAGAGTCTTGTTCAATACGGTTTTAGACTTCCATCAGCTTTTGACAACAGACCTCTTAAATTCCAAGAATTTGAGAAAAAATTAAACCAAGTAGTATTTGTAAGTGCTACACCATCAGATTATGAAAAAGAACATTCAAAAAATATAGCTGAACAAATAATAAGACCAACAGGGCTATTGGACCCAGAGATAATAATAGAAAAAACACAGGGACAAATAGATAATTTATATTCAAGAATAAAGGATACTATAGATAAAGGCTTTAGGGTTTTGGTAACTACTTTAACTAAGAAAATGGCAGAAAATTTGACAGATTATTTTAGGGAAATAGGTATAAAAGTCAATTATATGCACTCAGATGTAGATACTATGGAAAGAATGAAACTAATAAGGGATTTAAGAAAAGGAGAATTTCATGTATTGGTTGGAATAAATCTTTTAAGAGAAGGGCTTGATATACCTGAAGTAGCATTAGTAGCTATACTGGATGCAGACAAAGAGGGATTTTTAAGGTCTGAAACCTCTTTAATACAGACAATAGGAAGGGCAGCAAGAAATTCAGAAAGCAAGGTTATTATGTACGCAGATAATATAACTGGATCCATGGAAAGGGCTATAAGTGAAACAAATAGAAGAAGAGAAATACAAAAGGAGTACAATAGAATTCATGGCATAACGCCTAAAACGGTTATAAAGGATATAAGAGAAGTTATAGAGGCTACGGCCATAGCAGAGGATATTGAAGAAAAATATGAGGTTTTACCTGAAAATACAATACTTACAAAAGATGAATTTGCTAAATTGATTAAGAAATATGAAAAAGAAATGAAAGAAGCAGCTAAAAACTTAGAGTTTGAAAGAGCTGCAGATTTAAGGGATAAAATAACAAAATTAAAGGAGAAAATGGAGAGGAAAAATGAAGGATAAGATATTTATAAAAGGAGCAAAGGTTCATAATTTAAAAAATGTAAGTTTGGAAATACCAAGAGACAAGTTCGTTGTATTTACAGGGCTTTCAGGTTCTGGCAAATCTTCCTTGGCATTTGATACTTTATATGCAGAGGGGCAAAGAAGGTATGTGGAATCATTGTCTGCTTATGCAAGACAATTTTTAGGTCAAATGGATAAGCCAGATGTAGAATACATTGAAGGGTTATCACCAGCTATTTCTATAGATCAAAAGACCACCAGTAGAAATCCTAGATCTACTGTAGGTACTGTTACAGAAATATATGATTATTTAAGACTGCTTTATGCAAGAATAGGTCGCCCACATTGCCCTAAATGTGGAAAAGAAATAAAGCAGCAAACAGTAGATCAAATGGTAGACAAAATTATGAGTTTACCAGACAGGACAAAATTACAGGTATTAGCTCCAGTGGTTAGAGGAAGAAAGGGAGAACACCTTAAGACTTTAGATAAAATAAAAAAAGATGGATATGTTAGGGTAAGGATAGATGGAGAAATATTTGATATAGTTGAGGATGAAATTAAGTTAGAAAAAAATAAAAAACATAATATAGAAATAGTAATTGACAGAATAATAGTGAAAGAGGGCATGGAAGGAAGAATAGCAGATTCATTAGAAACTGCATTACAATCTACAGATGGAATTGTTATTGTAGATGTAATAGGGGAACAGGAGATTTTATTTAGTGAAAAATTTGCTTGTGCAGAATGTGGTATAAGTATAGAAGAATTAGAGCCAAGGTCTTTTTCTTTTAACTCACCTTTTGGGAAGTGTGATCATTGTGATGGACTTGGAACGCTTTTAGAGATAGATGAGGATTTGATAATACCCGATAGGAGTAAGAGCATTTTGGAGGGAGCTATTATTTCTTTGGGCGAGGGAAGCTTAAAGGAAGAATCCTGGACTTACTGCATATTAAAGGCGTTAAGTGAAAAATATGAATTTTCTTTAGAAACTCCTATAGAAAAATTGGATCCTAAAGTTTTAAATATAATTTTATATGGTATGAATGGGGAAAAATTAAGAGTACATTATGTAAAAGAAGATAGAGAAGGAGTTTATAATCATACTTTCGAGGGGCTTATAAATAATTTGAAAAGAAGGTACTTAGAAACTTCTTCCGACTATATAAAAAGGGAAATTGAACAGTACATGAGTAATAATCCCTGTCCAAAGTGTCATGGAACTAGGTTAAGGGAAGAAGTTTTAGGAGTTACAGTAGGTGGCAAAAATATATTTGAATTTTGTAATATGGCTATTAAAGACGAAATAAAATTTTTAGATGAGCTGGTATTAAGTGATAAAGAAGGGGCTATTGCGGAACAAATACTAAAAGAAATAAAAAGCAGACTTAAATTCCTAATTGATGTGGGATTAGATTATCTTAACTTAACTAGAACTGCGGGAACTTTATCTGGTGGAGAAGCCCAAAGAATAAGGTTGGCAACACAAATCGGTTCTAGCTTAGTTGGAGTTTTATATATACTAGATGAACCAAGTATAGGACTGCATCAAAGAGATAATGATAAGCTTATAGATACATTAAAACATCTTAGAGATTTAGGAAATACCCTAGTGGTGGTAGAACATGATGAGGACACCATGAAGGCTGCTGATTATATAGTGGATGTAGGACCTAGGGCAGGTGAGTACGGCGGAGAAATAGTTGCTTGTGGAGATATAAATGCCATAATGAATTGTGAAGAATCTATAACAGGACAATATTTAACAGGAAAAAAGAAAATACAATTACCTTTAAAGAGAAGAGAATTATTAGAAAAAAGCATTAAAATAATAGGAGCTAGTGAGAATAATTTAAAAAATATAGATGTAGAAGTACCAATGGGATTATTTACTTGTGTTACTGGAGTTTCAGGCTCTGGTAAAAGTACTTTGGTTAACGAAATATTGTACAAGGGAGTAAATAAAATATTAAATAATTCTAAAGCTAACCCAGGTAAGCATAAACTTATAGAGGGAGTAGAAAATATAGATAAAATAATAAATATAGATCAGAGTCCTATAGGAAGAACCCCAAGGTCCAACCCTGCTACTTATACAGGGGTATTTGATATTATTAGAGAAGTATATTCTGCTACTCCTGAATCTAAGATGAGAGGATATAAACCAGGTAGATTTAGTTTTAATGTAAAGGGCGGTAGATGTGAAGCGTGTAAGGGTGACGGCATAATAAAAATAGAGATGCAATTTTTATCCGATGTTTATGTACCTTGTGAAGTTTGCAAAGGAAAAAGATATAACAGAGAAACCTTAGAAGTAAAATATAAGGGTAAAAATATAGATGAAGTTCTGAATATGACTGTGAAAGAGGCAAGGGAGTTTTTTGAGAATATACCTAGAATAAAAAATAAACTAGATACTCTTGAGGATGTAGGTTTAGGATATATAAGATTAGGTCAGCCATCTACTCAGTTGTCAGGAGGAGAAGCTCAAAGAATAAAGCTAGCATATGAACTTTCAAAGAGAAGCACAGGAAGAACTTTATACATATTGGATGAGCCTACTACAGGGCTTCATATGGATGATGTAAATAAATTAATAAAAATTTTACAAAGGTTAGTGGAGGCAGGTAATACTGTAGTTGTTATAGAACACAACTTAGATGTTATAAAGTGTGCTGACCACATAATAGATTTAGGGCCAGAAGGCGGGGAAAAGGGTGGCACTATAGTTACCTTTGGTACTCCTGAACAAGTGGCTAATAAGAAAAGCTCTTATACAGGACAATACTTAAAAAAGATGTTATAATTTACAATAGACTAGTATAGCCTAGTCTATTGTATTTTGTAAAAAGAAGGTGAGTTTCATGGATCTAAGTAAATTTAGTTTTATATCTAAAATATTTACTATAGCCATAATAGCTATAATATACGTAATAATCTTTTTTATTCTAAAAATAATGTACAAGGATATAAAAGATACAGGGCGCAGGAAAAAAGGAAGAAGAAAGAAATATGGATTAGAGGTTATAGAGATAAAGGGAAATGAAGTTTTGAAAGAGGGTAGTGTGATTCCTATGGGAGATTGGATAACCATTGGAAGAAAAGAGGACAACACCTTGGTTTTAGCAGATGAATATGTTTCAGGATATCATGCAAAAATATTTTTAAAGAATAATAGTTGTGTAATAGAAGATTTAAATAGTACTAATGGTACTTTTGTAAATGATGAAGCCATAGAAGAAAAAACCTATTTGAGTGCAGGAGATATAGTAAAAATAGGCAACTCTATGTTCAAAATTATAGGATAATATAGGGGGCATTCTCCATGAATTATTTAGCCGATGAAAAAAAGCTTTTAAGATATACTTATTTACTATGTTGTATAATTTTTTTAGATTTGTTTTTAATAAAAAAAACCTTTGATAAGGGTGCAATAATAATGGCAGTACTTATAATTATACTTATAGGCTACTCACATTTTATTATAAGAAGATTTTTTCCTGATGGAGATAAATTTATACTTATTATAAGCAGCATATTATCTATTATAGGCATAGGGGTTTTATATAGATTAGACAATACAGTGGCTATAAAACAGTTAATATGGTTTTCTATGGGAGTAGCAGGTTTTATATTTATAGTAGTGCTTTTACCTGACTTAGAAAGATTTAAAAATTTAAGATATTTATATCTAGTTGTCACTGTAGTAGTCATGTCTTTAGGAACTTTGTTTGCACCAGAACAATTTGGTTCAAAAAACTGGATTACTGTATTTGGTGTTAAATTTCAGCCATCGGAATTCGGGAAATTATTTTTAGTTGCATACTTAGCTTCTGCATTAAAAGAATACGAAAGCTTCAAAAATCTTATAGAACCAGCCATAGTGGTTATGATTTCACTAGGATTTATGGTTCTTCAGAAGGATTTAGGATCTGCACTAATATTTTTTGGAATTTCAGTTACTATGCTTTATATAGCTACTTCTAAATTTAAGTATGTAGCTACCTGCATAGGATTATTCATAATAGGTGGATTTATAAGTTATAAGCTTTTTGGCCACGTAAGACTTAGAATAATGATATGGAAAGATCCTTTAAAATATGCATCTAATGAATCCATGCAGATAGTACAATCTTTAATAGCTATAGCCAGTGGAGGATTATTTGGATCAGGATTGGGATTAGGATATCCTAATTTTGTGCCAATAAATCAAACGGACTTTATATTTGCTGCCATATGTGAAGAACTTGGTTTACTCACAGGCATAGCAATTATCATATTGTATTTTATATTGTTTTATAGATGTAGCAGGGCTGCTTTAAGAGCTAATAATAATTTTTCCAGGTTACTAGCAGTAGGGTACAGTGCAACCATAGCTTCTCAGGTTCTAGTAATAATAGGTGGTGTTATGAGCATCATACCTCTTACTGGAATAACACTACCCCTTGTTAGCTATGGGGGAAGTTCAATGATAATAACATTTTTCTCCTTGGGTATATTACAAAAGATTTCTGAAGAGGGAGTGTAAAAATGAAGGATATTTCACAAAATATTAAAAAGGTAATGATAATTTTTCTATTGCTTTTTTTAGGTTTAGTGGTTTATATAACATATTTTGAAATATTTTTAGGACCTAAATTGGTAACTAGAGCAGATAATAGAAGATTGTGGGCTAAGAGAAATGCTATATTAAGGGGAACTATATATGATAAAAATATGAAATCCCTTGCAGAAAGCTCTAAAAATGGAGATAAGCAAACTAGAAAATATTTATATAATGATTTATTTGTTCATGCCTTAGGATATGAAGATGAAAAGTACGGATTAACAGGTATGGAAAAAAGATATGATAAAGAATTAATGGCATTAGATAGTATAGATATATACAGTGTATTTAATTTTAAAAGCAAAGAAGCAGAAAAAAAAGGATATAATTTAATAACTTCTTTAGATTATAATATCCAAAAGAAGGCATATGACTTATTAGGTGACAACAAGGGTGCAGTAGTGGCATTGAATCCTAAGACTGGAGAAATATTAGCCATGGTTTCTAAACCAGGCTTTAACCCCAATGGATTATCGGAGGTGAATTGGAAAAAAATAAGTACAGATGGAAACTTTCCCCTTATAAATAGGGCTGTTTCAGGAATGTATCCTCCAGGCTCAGTGTTTAAAACACTTACATCTGTAAGCGCGTTGGAAAATATAGATGGAATAATGAACAAGAGGATTCAAGATAAGGGTAAAATAATGTTTAATAGCAAAGAAAAGTTATCAAACTATAATGGAGAAGTACTTGGAAATATAGATTTTCAACAGGCTTTTGTGCACTCAAGTAATGTGTATTTTGGAACATTAGGTATGGAACTTGGCAATGATAAACTCAGGGAAACAGCAGAAAAATTCTTTTTTAATAAAAATATACCTTCTATAGGAGTTACTATAGATAATAGTAAATTTCCAAAATATAAAAACTACGAAAAGGGAAATATAGCTCAAAGTGCTATAGGTCAAAGTGGTGTGTTAGCTACGCCTATGCAAATGGCGCTTGTAGCTTCAACTATAGCCAATGACGGGGTAATGATGAAGCCTAAAATAGTGAACAAAATAACTAATTCTAATAATAAAACCATCAAGAATATTTCCGCAGAGAGTATTGGACAAATTACCAGCAAAGAAAATGCTGATACAATAGAAGAATTTATGAGAAAAACAGTACAACAAGGTACTGCAAGGGCAGCTAAAAATTCAAAGGTAGCTATATGTGGAAAAACAGGAACAGCAGATCATAAGGATGATGGTTCAGAGAATTCTACACCTCATTCTTGGTTCATAGGATTTGCTCCATACCAAAACCCCCAAATTGCCATAGCTGTAATTGTGGAAAATGGAGGAACTGGAGGAGGAATTGCCACTAGAGTAGCTACAGGGGTAATAAATGAAGCTGTGAATAAGTAATTTTATTAAGTTATAGGAGGATAGTACATGACTGGAAAAACTCATGCTGGCATAGGAATAGTAACTTATATAGGTTTATGTGATAAGTTACCTGGCAAGTTTAGTTATATAGGCATAGTAGTAGTGGGAATAGCTTCACTATTGCCGGATGCAGATCATCCTAAGGGTATACTAAATAAGTATATCCTGCCTTTTAAAAACAAGGCTACAAAGGTTGCTGTTTATGTAGGTATGGGTTTAATTACTCTCTTATTAGATCATTTTTGCTTTAATAAGCCTATAGTCAAGGTATTAGGATTTATACTGATAATGATAGGTTTTTCTTCACATAGAGAGGGAATAACCCACAGTATAGTAGGTATGGTGTTATTTACCTTAATAGCTTCTTATTTAGGAAAAATGTATGGAATACATCAAATTACATATTATTTTTTAATAGGATATGGTATGCATTTGATATGTGATATGTTTACAAAAAGAGGAGTTCCCATTTTTTATCCCTTTAAAAATAAGAAATATAAAACTCCGGTAAATTTTTCTACTGGTTCAAAGGTAGGAATAATAGTAGAGGAAATAATAATGATGGTGGGACTTATGTATGTAATATATAGGCTTCCTTTTATACTATTCTAGAAAGTTGCATATTATTTTTATGAGCTATTTAAAATAAAATTTACTGTTGCTTTGGAGGAAGTTATGTTTGATTTTAAATACCATTTGAAGATGCTTCCAGAAAAACCTGGAGTATATATAATGAAAAATTCTGTAGGTACAGTTATATATGTGGGAAAAGCAAAAATTTTAAAAAATAGAGTGAGACAATATTTTCAGAGTTCTAAAAATCATCCTGAAAAGGTTAAACAAATGGTGAAACACATAAGCGAATTTGAGTATATTATTACTGACTCTGAAATGGAAGCGTTGATATTAGAATGTAATTTAATAAAAAAATATAAACCTAAATATAACATATTGTTAAAGGATGACAAGGGATATCCCTTTATAAAGGTAACTTTAAATGAGGATTTTCCAAGGGTAATTATAGCTAGAAATAAAGTTAAAGATGGGGCAAAGTATTTTGGACCTTATCCTGAGTATTCCGTGGTAAAAGAGATAACTTTATTAATAAAAAAAATATTTCCCCTTAGAACTTGTAAAAAAATAATAAAAAGTGAGGACGTAGAATTTAAATCTAATATAAGGCCTTGTTTGAATTATCATATAGGTATTTGTAAAGCACCCTGTGCAGCATATATTTCTAAAGATCAATATGGAAAAATAGTTGACGATGTAATAGAATTATTACTGGGAAAAGATAAAACTTTAAAGAATCAATTGCAAAATGAAATGATGAAAGCTGCTGAAAATTTAGAGTTTGAAAAGGCAGCTTCCTTAAGGGATAAATTAGAAGCAGTAAACAAGGTTTCTGAAAAACAAAAGATAATATTTGGAAATTTTGAAAATGAAGATTACATAAATCTTTACATGGATGAAAAGGATACTTGTGTTCAGGTTTTCTTTTTAAGAAATGGTAAGATTATAGGAAGGGAACACTTTATATTTGAGGAAACCTCAGGAAGCAGCCAAGGAAATATAATAAGCACCTTTATAAAAGAATTTTATGGTGGAACAGCCTTTATACCTAAAAATATTTTAGTACCGGACATAGAGGAAAGAGAGCTTTTGGAAGAATGGCTTTCATTAAAAAAACAAGGAAAGGTAGAAATAAAAACCCCATCCAAAGGTAAAAGATACCAATTAATGCAAATGGTTATGAAAAATGCTAAAATAACACTAGAAGGCTTTAAGCTGAAATACATAATGGATAAAGAGATGAATAATAAAACCTTAGAGGAACTTACAGAAATTCTCCATTTAGAAAGAACCCCAGAAAGAATAGAGGCCTATGATATATCAAATATTCAGGGGGTGGATTCCGTAGGAAGTATGGTGGTTTTTGAAAATGGAAAGCCTAAATCTAGTGATTATAGAAGATTTAAAATAAAAGAAGTAGTAGGACCTAATGACTATGACAGTATGAGAGAAATTCTTTCAAGAAGGTTTTCTCATGGATTTAAAGAAATAGAACACATAAAAGAAAAAAATTTAGAGTATAGTGTAGGAAAATTTTGTGTTTTTCCAGATTTAATACTAATGGATGGCGGCATAGGACAGGTAAATGTAGCCTATGAAGTTTTGAGGGAATTTAATTTGAAAATTCCTGTATGTGGAATGGTTAAAGATGATAAACATCGTACAAGAGGTTTAATATTCAGGGAAGAGGAGATAATTTTAAAAAGAGATTCTAGTGTTATGAAACTCATAACTAGAATACAGGATGAAGTTCATAGATTTGCCATTACTTATCATAGAAGTTTAAGAGAAAAAAGAGTATTACATTCTGTGCTAGAAGACATACCGCTAGTAGGGTCAACTAGGAGAAAGGAACTTTTAAAGAAGTTTGGAAGCGTAGAAAACATTAAGAAAGCATCCTATGAAGAGCTTATTAGCACACCATCTATAAATTCTCAGGTAGCAGATAGCATACTGGAATACTTTAAAAAAAGCAAAGGAAGTGTATAATATGAAGTATATATCAGATCTTCATACCCATACAATTGTAAGTGGTCATGCATATAGTACATTATTAGAAAATATAAATGAAGCTAGTAAAAAAGGGTTGAAAATACTTGGTTCTGCAGAACATGGTCCTAAAATGCCAGGAGGCCCTCATATATTTTATTTTGCAAATTTAAAGGTAATACCTAGGGAAATGCAAGGGGTAAAAATATTAAGAGGCTGCGAAGCCAATATAATTGATTTTGAAGGAAATTTAGATATACCTGAGAGAATATTGAAGAATTTAGACTTTGTAATAGCCAGCTTACACGATGTGTGTATAGAACCAGGTAGTATAGAGGAAAATACTAATGCGGTGATAAAAGTTATGGATAATCCCTATGTAGATATAATTGGGCACCCAGGTAACCCGTCCTTTCCTATTTATGAAGAGGAAATAGTAAAAAAAGCTAAGGAGAAAAATATATTATTAGAAATAAATAATAGCTCCTTTGTAAGTTCAAGGATAGGAAGTAAGGATACTTGTTCAAAAATAGCTGCACTTTGTAAAAAGTATGGTACAAGAATAATAATAAATAGTGATGCACATTTTGCCACAGCCATAGGTGATTTTAAAGAAGCAGAGTTAATATTGGAATCAGTGGGAATGCCAGAGGAATTGATTATAAATAGAAAGCAAAAGGATTTGTTAGATTATTTAAAGCAAAAGGGAAAAGCTATTGACATAGTTATTGATTAACGCATATTATATAAATTATACTATATGTATCAATATAAAATGCTAAAAGGAGATATAATATGAATGAATACAAAGATTTTAGCTTTTTAATAAAATCTATATTAGAACCAGAAGATATATTATTAGATGAGCCTATGAAAAATCATACATCCTTCAAAGTAGGAGGACCTTGTGATATATTAGTAACACCAAAAAAATGTGATGAAATTATTAATATAATAAAGCTTTGTAAAGAGCATGAATTACCTTATTATATAATTGGAAATGGATCTAATCTTCTTGTTAAAGATGGTGGAATAAGGGGAGTAGTAATTAAAACTTCTAAATTAAACAACATTGAGATTACAGGAGAGCGTGTAGTTGCAGAAAGTGGAGCAGTTCTATGTAGTGTTAGTAATAAGGCAGCAAAGGCTGGGCTTACAGGACTAGAATTCAGCAGTGGAATTCCAGGAAGTATTGGCGGAGCTGTAGCAATGAATGCTGGAGCCTATGATGGAGAAATATCCAAAGTGATAGAAAGTGCAGTAGTTTTAAATAAAGATGGAGAAATATTAGAGTTTTCTAAGGAAGAATTAGAGCTAGGCTATAGAAAAAGTGGTATACTTAAATATGGATATATAGTTTTAAAAGTTACTTTTAGATTACATATGGGTGATAAAGAAAAGATAATGAATAGAATTTCTGAATTAGCTTCTAAAAGAAAGGAAAAGCAACCTTTAGAATACCCCTCTGCAGGAAGTACATTTAAAAGACCTGAGGGATATTTTGCTGGTAGATTAATTGAAGAAAGTAATTTGAAAGGTGTATCCGTAGGTGGGGCACAGGTATCAGAAAAGCATGCAGGCTTTGTGATAAATAAAGGAGAAGCTACTGCTAAGGATATATTAGATCTTATTCAGGTGGTTCAGAAAACAGTGAAAGAAAACTTTGGTGTAGAGCTTCAACCAGAGGTTAGAATAATTGGAGAAGAATAATAAGTTCAATATAAAATTAATGGATATTTACATAAGTGTAAATAACCATTAATTTTATATTGAAAAGTTTGATAATTCAAAATTTTATTAAAATAAATGGGGGGTTTGTTATGAAATACGAAATAAGAGAAGAAATACTGAGCTTAAATATGTATAAGGCTGGTAAACCTATAAGTGAGGTGAAAAGGGAACTTGGTTTAGAAGAAGTTATAAAACTAGCTTCTAATGAAAATCCATTAGGATGTTCGCCAAAGGCTAAAGAAGCAATAATAAAGACCTTAGAAGAACCACAAATGTATCCTGATGCATCTAACTATGAATTAAAACATGCTATAGCAGCAAAATTAAATGTTAAACCAGAAGAAGTATTTCTAGGTACAGGTTCAGATTCATTAATAAGAATTATATGCAACACCCTATTAAACCCAGGGGATGAATGCATAATGGGACAAGTTACTTTTCCACGTTATGAAGCAGGGGCTAAATTAATGGGTGCTAAAGCTATATCGATACCTATGAAGAATAATGCTTTAGATATAGAAAAAATGGTGGGAGCCATAACGGATAAGACAAAAATAATATGGTTCTGCAATCCAAACAATCCAACAGGAACTATATTTACTAAGGAAGAGTTTGAAAAAATTCTAGATAAAATACCAGAGCATGTTATTATAATAATGGATGAGGCATATATAGAATATGTTACAGACAAAGATTTCCCAGATGCCTTAAATTACTTTAATAAATATCCAAATATGATAGTATTGAGAACTTTTTCAAAGGCATATGGACTAGCTTCATTAAGATGTGGATATGGAATAGCTCATGAAGAATTGGTAGGATATTTTAATAGGGTAATAGGACCATTTGATGTAAACTTATTTGCTCAAAGGGCAGCTACAGCAGCTGTTAAGGATCAAGAATTCCTAAACAAAGTTTATGAAGAAAATAAAGCTGGAAAAGAATATCTTTACGGGGAATTTGAAAAACTAGGACTTCCATACGAGAAAACTAATGCTAACTTTATAATGGTTGACACTAAGACTGATGATAAGGAAGTATTTGATAAATTATTAAAGCAAGGCTTAATAATTAGACCAGGATACTTATTAGGTATGCCAGGTTGGATGAGAGTTACTATAGGAACTATGGAACAGAATAAAAAATTCATAGAAGCTTTAAAAAACAGTTTACAATAGTAAAAGAAACCACTAGAATGCATCAATATTCTAGTGGTACTTTTTTATTTTGGTTTGCCATGTGTGTGAACAGGGAAAGTAATACAGTAGTTACAGTAGTATATTTTGTGTTATAATAATAAAATAAAACTGTAATAGTAATAAAGATAGGAAGGTGCTCTTATATGAAATTTGTAATAGTTACAGGATTGTCTGGAGCAGGAAAAACACAAGCTATAAGATGCTTGGAGGATTTGGGATATTTTTGTGTAGATAATCTACCAACTACTTTAATACCTAAGTTTGCAGAGGCGTGTTTTCAAACAGAAGGTAAGATAGATAAAATAGCATTAGTAATAGATATCAGAGGTGGAAAATTCTTTGATGATTTATTTAGCAGTTTAAGTTATTTTAAAGCTGAAGGATATCATTATGAAATTTTATTTTTAGAAGCTAGTGATGAGGTTTTAATAAAAAGATATAAGGAATCAAGAAGAAAACATCCTTTAGCACCTGAAGGAAGAATTTTAACCGGTATAGCCTCTGAAAGAGAAAGATTAAAAGAAGTAAGAGAAAAGGCTAATCATATTATAGATACAACTAAGCTTTCTACTAGAGAGTTGAGACAAAAGATAACAAATATATATGGAGATAAAGATCAAATAGAAAATAAATTAATGATAAATGTTTTATCTTTTGGATTTAAATATGGAATACCTTTAGATTCAGACTTAGTATTTGATGTAAGGTTTTTACCTAATCCATACTATATACCAGAGCTAAAGCAATATTCTGGTAATGATAGCTCTGTAAGGGATTATGTTATGGATTTTAAGGAAACTACAGATTTTATAGATAAGCTTGAGGATATGCTTAACTTTTTAATACCAAATTATATTAAGGAGGGAAAAAGACAGTTGATCATATCTATTGGATGTACTGGTGGAAGACATAGGTCTGTAACCATAGCCAACGCTATATACCAAAAATTAAGAGATAAGGGTCATAATGTAGCTATAGACCACAGAGATATAAATGAGGATGTTAACAAGGGTGGGACGAAAATATGAAGATGACTCAATGGCTCAAACCCGGAATAAAGGTTAAAAGATGGATACTTTTTGGAATAATGGGTATTCTTTTAATAGTATTTGGAATAATAGAGTTTTTAAATAAGATGTACTATAATGTATACTATATAACATTTTTTATATTTTTAATAGTATGTGGTATATTTACTCTTTATATTTCTATAAATCAAGGAATGAAGTCAGTTATAGCCTTGATAAATCAAGGATATTTAAAGCTATCCTTTGACTCAAAAAAATTAGGAAATTTGATATATGAAAAAAGATTGTTAGTAAAAGGTCCTAAAATAGTAGTAATAGGTGGAGGAACAGGTTTGTCTACAATGCTAAGGGGGCTTAAATACTATACATCAAATATTACAGCTATAGTTACAGTAGGTGATGATGGAGGCGGATCTGGTGCCTTAAGAGAAGATCTTGGCATATTACCTCCTGGAGATATAAGAAACTGTATTTTAGCTTTAGCAGACACAGAACCTCTAATGGAGGATCTTTTGCAATATAGATTTCTTGAGGGAAGGCTCAAGGGACAGAGTTTTGGAAATTTATTTTTAGCAGCTATGGATGGAATATCTGATAACTTTGAAGATGCTATTCAAAAGATGAGCTCTGTTTTAGCAGTAACAGGTAAAGTGTTGCCAGTGACTTTGGATGATATGATTTTAAAAGCTAAATTGGAAAATGGAACTGTGGTAGAGGGTGAATCTAATATCCCTAGGGAAGCGTTAAAGCAGAATAGTAAAATAGATAGAATTTTTATAGAACCGGAGAATGCTAAAGCTCTTAGGGAAGCGGTACAATCTATAAAGGAAGCAGATGCCATAATACTAGGGCCAGGAAGTCTTTATACAAGTATAATGCCTAATCTTCTTGTAAAAGATATATCTAATGCAATAAAAAAGACAAAGGCATTAAAAATTTATGTGTGTAATATAATGACTCAGCCTGGAGAAACGGACGAATTTTCTGTATCTGACCACATTAAGGCTGTGCATAAACACGTGGGAGAGGGTATGGTTAATTACACTGTGGTAAATAATGGTGAAATTACTGATGAACTTATAGGTAAATATAAGCTTAAAACATCACATATTGTAAGTTGTGATGATGAGGAATTGAAAAATATGAATATTAACGTAGTTAAAGGTGATTTTATAAAAGTAAGAAAAGGTCTCATAAGGCATGATGCAGAGAAGTTATCCTCAATATTGATAGAAACAATTATGGATAAACAATTATTCTATGATAGGAAGAAGATACTTGAATACTTCTACTTATCTGAAAGATTAAAGGAAAATAGAAGGGAAAGAAGTTAAGATGTCGTTTTCGTCAAAGGTTAAAAGTGAAGTTTGTAGATATGTGGATGTTTCTAAAGAAGAGGCTATAGCTATATTATCTGGAGTGATGAAGGTAAGCGGCACCATAGCTTTAGCATCAAATAAACAATTAAGTTTTAAGGTAACCACCGAGAATCCTAGTATTGCAAGATTAGTATTTAAGCTTTTAAAAGCCCACTTTGATATACATGCTAAAATAATGGTTAAAAAAAATAATTCCCTAAAGAAAAATAATGTTTATGTAATACTCATAAATGAAGATATGGGAGTTAAAGCTTTGCTAAAAGAAGTTGGTGTTTTAAAAAAAGAGGATGGTTTTTCATTAGAATTTGGAGTGCCTTCAAGTTTAGCTTATGACGACATAACTAAAAAGGCATTTATAAGAGGATCATTTTTAGGGGGAGGAAGTATTAGCAATCCTGAAAAGACTTATCATTTAGAATTTGTAACTCATGATAATAATTACGCAGAAGAGCTTAGCTCCCTAATTAATACCTATGGATTAAATTCAAAGGTTATACAAAGAAAAAACAGCTATGTAATATACATTAAAGAAGGAGAGCAAATTTCTGATTTGTTGAGTATTATAGGAGCTCATAGTTCTTTATTTTATTTAGAGAATATAAGAATAATGAAGGAAATGAGAAATAATGTTAATAGATTGGTAAATTGCGAAACTGCTAATTTAAGTAAAACTGTAAATGCAGCAGTTAGACAAGTAGAGAGCATAAAATTAATTGAAAATGAGATTGGTTTAAAAAGACTTCCTAAGAATTTAAGAGAGATAGCTGAACTTAGACTAAAGTTTCCAGATGAATCCCTAAAGGAGCTGGGAGAAATGTTGAATCCTAAAGTTGGAAAATCAGGAGTAAATCACAGACTTAGAAAAATAGAAAAAATAGCTGAAGAATTAAGAAAAGAAGGCAGGTAGTGAATTTTATGTCTAAGCATGAGAAAATAATAAATTATATTAACTCATTGATACCAGGGACACGAATTTCAGTTAGAGGTATTGCATCGAGCTTAAATGTAAGTGAGGGTACTGCTTATAGAGCAATAAAAGAAGCAGAGGACTCAGGTATAGTGTCAACAATTCCTAGAGTTGGAACAGTGAGGGTTGAAAAGGTTGAAAAGAAAAGTAGAGAGCTTTTGACCTATGCGGAAGTTGTGAATATAGTAGAAGGGAATATTTATGGAGGAAAAAAGGGAATACATAAAACCTTGAGTAATTTTTTTATAGGAGCAATGACGGAGGATGCTGCGGCCAGGTTTATTGAAAAATCGTCTTTGGTTATAGTTGGAAATAGAGAAGAACTTCAAAGATTAGCATTAATGAATGAATGTGGAGTGCTCATAGCAGGTGGATTTCAGTGTAGTGAAGAAATTAAAAAATTAGGAGACGAAAAATGTTTGCCTATTATATCTTCCAGTTATGATACCTTCACTATAGCTAGTATGATAAATAGGGCTCTTTCTGAAAATATAATTAAAAAGGATATAATATTAGCAGAAGATATAATGACTGAGGCGGAATATATTTTAGATACTGATAATGTGAAAAAGTTTAAGGATTTGGTTAAAGATACCAAACATGAAAGATTTCCTGTATTAGACAAAGAGAACAAGCTAGTGGGTATAGTGACCTTAAGAGATATCAGTGATGGGGTTAGTAATGAGGAACTTATAAGTAATGTAATGACCAAAAATCCTATAACAGTTTTTTCTAAAACTACTATAGCTTATGCTGCTCATATAATGGTTTGGGAAAACATAAAAATGTGTCCTGTAGTGCATAAAAAGAAGCTTTTAGGAGTTATAACCAGGCAGGATGTAATTAAGGCACTTAAATATGTATCAAGACAAGATCATGTAAAAGAAACCATGGAAGATTTAATTTTAGAGAATTTTAAATACAATAATGAAGATGGAAAAATGCATTTTTATGGAGAAATAATTCCTGAAATGCTGAATGAATTAGGTACAGCTTCTAGTGGAGCTTTAAATATGCTTCTTTCTACTACAGCTGAAATTACTGTTAGAAATAAAAATAATGTTAATATATATGTGGATAATATAGTAACTTATTTTATGCGACCAGTGCAAATGAATAGACATATAGATATATATACAGAAATTGTGGACATGGGTAGAAATTCATGTAAAGTGGAAGTTAGCATGTATAATAAAACTAAAGATTTAATTGCAAAGACTATATTATCAGCTAAAATACTAAATTAAAATTTCAAAACTTGCTTTCTCAATAGTTTATAGAAATTATGAGTAGGCAAGTTTTTGTAAAATATAACCAATATAAGGGAAAGGAGGATGTGAGATGGATTTTGTTCATCTTCATGTGCATACAGAGTACAGTCTCTTGGATGGTTCGGGTAAAGTTGATAAACTTATAGCTAGGGCTAAAGAATTAGGAATGCACAGTTTGGCCATAACGGATCACGGAACTATGTATGGATGTGTAGAATTTTATAAGGAAGCTAAAAAGCAAGGAATAAAGCCTATAATAGGTTGTGAAATATATGTATCTGAAAAGTCTATGGAATTAAAAGATAATAAAGAAAATAACATATACCACCTAGTACTTTTAGTAAAAAATGAAAAGGGCTATGAAAATTTAATGAAGATAGTTTCCACAGCATCTATAGAAGGTTTTTACTATAAACCTAGGGTAGATCATGAATACCTAAAAGAACATAGTGAAGGACTTATAGCAACTAGTGCATGTTTAGGCGGAGAGGTTCAATCAAATATATTAAAAGGAAATATAGAAAAGGCAAAAAAAGTTGCGCTTTTGTATAAAGATATATTTAAAGAAGGTTTTTATTTAGAACTTCAGTATCATGGACTTCAAGACCAGCTAAAGGTAAATGATGAACTTATAGAACTATCAAAAGAGTTGGATATACCATTGATTGCAAGTAATGACGTGCATTATATAAACAAAGAGGATACTAAAGCTCATGATGTACTTTTATGTATTCAAACAGGTAAGACGGTGGATGATGAAAATAGAATGAGGTATCCTTCTGGACAATTTTATTTAAGATCCCCAGAGGAAATGTACAATCAATTTTCCTATGCTAAAGAGGCATTGGAAAATACGGTGAAAATAGCAGAACAATGTAACTTTGATTATGAATTTCATGTGTCTAAATTGCCTGAATTCCCATTGGAAAAAGGGCAGAATCATTATGAATATTTAAGAGATTTATGTTATAAGGGACTAGAGGAAAGATATAAAGAAATAGGGGAAGAATTAAAAGAGAGATTAGAATACGAGTTGGGCATAATAAATCAAATGGGTTATGTGGACTATTTTCTTATAGTTTGGGATTTTATAAGATTTGCTAGAGAAAATGGCATAATGACAGGCCCGGGAAGAGGTAGTGGAGCAGGGTCATTAGTGGCTTATACCTTGGGAATAACAAAAATAGATCCAATCAAATATGGACTTATATTTGAAAGATTCCTTAATCCAGAGCGTGTATCTATGCCAGATATAGATAGCGATTTTTGCTATGAAAGAAGGCAAGAGGTAATTGACTACGTAGTTGATAAGTATGGAGAAAGTAACGTATCTCAAATAATAACCTTTGGTACTATGGCAGCTAGGGCTTGTATTAGGGACGTAGGGAGAGCTTTAAATTATTCCTATGCTGAGGTGGATAAAATAGCTAAGATGATACCTATAGTACAGGGAGGCATAACCATAGATAAAGCCTTGAATATGAATCCAGAGCTTAAACTGGTGTATGAAGATGACGATAGGGTAAAAGAGCTTATTGATATAGCCAGAAACCTAGAAGGACTTCCTAGGCATACATCTACCCATGCAGCTGGTGTAGTTATAGCATCTAAACCGTTAGTGAATTACGTACCACTTCAAAAAAATGATGACAATATAGTGGCACAGTTTCCTATGGGAACTTTGGAGGAACTTGGACTTTTAAAGATGGACTTCTTGGGACTACGTACTCTAACGGTAATAAGAGATGCTCTTAATATAATAAAGAAAACTAAAAATATAGACATTGATTTAGATAAATTAGATTTTGAAGATGAAAATGTGTATCGCATGATTGGCGAAGGCAAAACCACAGGGGTGTTTCAGCTAGAGTCACCGGGCATGACTAGCTTTATGAAAGACTTAAAGCCTGACTCGCTAGAGGACATAATAGCGGGTATAAGTCTTTATAGACCAGGTCCTATGGCAGAAATACCAAACTACTTAAAGAATAAGAAAAAACCAAAGGAAATTCAGTACTTAACTCCAGAATTAGAGCCTATATTAAACGTGACTTATGGATGTATGGTTTATCAAGAGCAGGTTATGGAAATTGTTAGAAAGTTAGCTGGGTATTCCATGGGCAGAAGTGATTTGGTTAGACGTGCTATGTCTAAGAAAAAGCATGATGTAATGCTTCAGGAGAGGCAGAATTTTATACATGGAATAGTGGATGAAGATGGCAAGGTATTGGTACCTGGATGTGTTAGAAATGGCATAAGTGAAGATAGAGCAAACAAAATATTTGATCTTATGATGGATTTTGCATCCTATGCCTTCAATAAATCCCATGCCGCTGCCTATGCAGTGGTGGGGTATCACACAGCATACTTAATGTGCTACTATCCTACAGAATTTATAGCAGCTATGTTAAATAGTGTTAAGGGTGACAATGATAAAGTAGCCCATTATATAAGATTTGCCAAGGAAGCGGGTATAAAGGTACTGCCACCGGATATAAATGAAAGTTTCACTGATTTTACAGTTGAAAATGGCAAAATAAGATTTGGCATGTCTGCAATAAAAAATATAGGAGTAAATGTAGTAGATAGTATAGTAAAATCTAGAGAAGAAAATGGAAAATTTAATGATTTTATGGATTTTTGCAATAAGATAGACTTAAGCTCTGTTAACAAAAGGGCAGTGGAAAGTCTTATAAAATGTGGAGCCTTTGATAATTTTTCTGTATACAGATCTAAGCTTTTAGCAGTTTACGAGAAGGTTTTAGAAGGAATAAATAGTAGAAATAAGAAAAATATAAAGGGACAGATGAGCTTGTTTGATACTGCAGAGGAACCAATAATGGATTTAGGGGTAGTTTATCCCAATATACAAGAATTCGATAAAAAATATATTTTGTCTATGGAAAAGGAAATGACAGGTTTGTATATATCAGGTCATCCACTAGATGAATATGCAGAATCTTTAAAGGCAATTACAGATACTAAAACTACAGATATAATTATAAATGAAAATATAGAAGAAAATGTAACAGTAAGTGAAAATGACTTAAAGGTAAAGGATGGAGACAGGGTAATTATAGGTGGAATCATTTCTAGTTTAAGTAAGAAAGTAACTAGAAGTAACACTATGATGTGCTTTATGGCTTTAGAAGACTTATATGGTACTATAGAAGTAGTGGTATTTCCAAAAGTATTAGATAAGTATAAGAGCCTTATAAATGAAGATGAGTTAATCATAGTTAAAGGAAGAGTTACTATAAGAGAAGATGAGCAGCCTAAAATACTTTGTGATACAATTGAGCCACTTGTAAAGATAAATAGTAGTAAAATATATGTGCTTGTGGAGGATGAGAGCAAAATCAAGTTAGCTTCAAGCAGTATAAGAAAATTGGCTGAAGAATTTAGTGGAAATATACCAGTTTATATATGTACTAGCAAAGAGAGAAAAAAATATAGGGTGAGTAGAGAGTTATGGTTAAGTGATGAGCCAGAGGTCATTAGTAGGCTTATACAAATATTTTCTTATGAGAATGTAAAAAAACAATAAAAAATTTATAGAGGCTTTTGCATTAGAATAAAATTCTTTATGTAAAAACCTCTATAAATTTTAATATAATTATGTATAACTTGGGAAAATGCTTAAGAAAAGGTTTAAATTTTCGAATTATTACGGATAATACTTTTTAAATAGTTTGAATAAATTTTATTTTTTTATTAAACTAAAATTAGATAAGAAAACAAATGAATAATTATATTTTAATAGTGAAAAATATCTAATGAAATGATATAATAAAAAATGTGTAGGAAGTTGTCAAAAGACGTGTGTTTTACCATAGAATTTTAACAATAGTGGGACGGAGTATGTCCTAGTGGTCAAAGGAGGTAGGAGCTTATGAAAACTATAGGTATATTAACAAGTGGTGGAGATGCACCAGGAATGAATGCTGCCATAAGAGCAGTGGTTAGAACTGCATTAGACAAAGGCTTAAAAGTAATGGGAATTCAACGTGGATACAGCGGGCTTATAAATGGAGAAATATTTGAAATGAATAGACATAGTGTGTCAGATATAATACATAGAGGAGGAACTATTCTTAGAACTGCTAGATGTGAAGAATTTAGAACAGAAGAGGGTAGAAAAAGAGCTGCTAAGGTTTTAAAGGTATTTGGAATAGATGGTCTAGTAGTTATAGGAGGTGATGGCTCCTTTACAGGTGCAAGATTATTGTCAGAGCTAGGAGTGTCAGCAGTGGGAATTCCTGGAACTATAGATAATGATTTAGCTTATACACAATATACCATAGGATTTGATACAGCTCTAAATACAGTATTGGACGCTATAAATAAAATAAGAGATACCTCTACTTCTCATGAAAGAGTAAGCGTAGTAGAAGTAATGGGAAGAAACTGTGGAGATATAGCATTGTATGCTGGATTAGCTGGTGGAGCTGAAAGTGTTATAATACCAGAAAAGGGATACAATTTAAACGAATTATGCAGAAATATATTAGAGGGTAAATTAAGAGGAAAAATGCACAATCTAATAGTCTTGGCAGAAGGCGTTGGAGGAGCTGAAGAGTTAGCAAAAAAAATAGAAGAAGTTACTGGAATAATCACAAGAGCCACTATTCTTGGCCATATACAAAGAGGAGGAAGTCCTTCAGCCTTTGATAGAGTATTAGCAGCTAGGTTAGGAGCAAAAGCTATAGAAGTGCTTTTAGAAGGTAAAAAAGCAAGAGTAGTAGGAATTAGAGATGGAAAAGTAATTGATCAAGATATAAATGAGGCATTATCAACAAAGAGAGAATTTGATGAAGAGTTATTCGATATAGCAAGAGCCCTATCTTACTAGAATATTAAATTATAGCATATTGGGTAAACTAATATAAATAATTATCTTCTGTTATGTAAAATTAATATTTAATAAGGAGAGTAGCATATGAAAAAAACAAAAATTATATGTACCATAGGACCTGCAAGTGATAATAGAGAAGTTTTATCAAAATTAATGGAAGCGGGAATGAATGCTTCCAGACATAATTTTTCTCACGGAGACCATGAAGAACATAAAGAAAGAATGGATTTTGTAAAGAAATTAAGAGAAGAATATAAAAAGCAAATCGCTATAATTCTTGACACAAAGGGACCAGAAATAAGAACAGGTAATTTTTCAAGTGATGTACAATTAAAACAAGGACAAAAATTTACCATATACTGCGGTGAAGAAGTTATAGGTGATGAAACAAAGTGCTCTGTAACCTATAGTGAGTTATGCGAAGATGTAAATTCTGGAGATACTATATTAATAGATGACGGTTTAGTTGGATTAGAAGTAGAAAGTATAGAAAAAAATAAAATACACTGTATAGTTAAAAATAGCGGAGAAGTTTCTAGTCATAAGGGCGTGAATGTACCAGGAGTTTCTATAAATCTGCCAGCATTAACTGATAAGGACAAGTCAGATTTATTATTTGGTATAGAACAGGGAGTAGATATAATAGCTGCTTCATTTATAAGAAAAGCATCAGACGTTTTAGAAATAAGAAAATTATTAGCTAAAAACGGCGGAAGTGATATTCAGATTTTCTCTAAGGTTGAGAATGCTGAAGGTGTAAGCAATATAGATGACATAATAAAGTTCTCTGATGGAATAATGGTAGCTAGAGGAGATCTAGGTGTAGAAATACCTACAGAAGAAGTGCCAGTGGTACAAAAGATGATAATAGAAAAATGTAATAGAGCAGGCAAGCCAGTAATTACAGCTACTCAAATGCTAGACTCTATGATAAGAAACCCAAGACCAACAAGAGCAGAAGCTTCAGACGTAGCTAATGCCATATTTGATGGTACAGATGCTATAATGTTAAGTGGTGAAACAGCTAAAGGAAAGTGGCCGGTAGAAGCAGTTACAACTATGGCTAAAATAGCTATGAGAGCTGAAGAGACACTAGATCATAATAAAAAATTACAAAAAATAATGGAAACCCATATACCAAATGTTGCTAATGCTATAAGCTTAAGTGCTGTTACTACCGCAGAACAATTAAATGCCTCTGCTATAATTACAGCAACACAAAGTGGAAGTACTGCAAAAAGAGTTTCTACTTATAGACCAAATTGTCCAATAATAGCAGTAACTCCAAATGAAAAAGTGGCTAGAAAATTGGCACTTAACTGGGGAGTATTTCCACTAGTTACTTCTCAATATAAATCTACAGATGAGCTTATAGAGCAATCTGTAAATATAGCTTTAGAAGAAGGATATATAAACAAAGGTGAACTAGTAATAATAGCAGCAGGTATCCCAGTACAATATTCAGGAACTACAAATATGTTAAAAGTTCATATAGCTGGAGATATACTAGTGCAAGGTAATGGAGCAGGAAACAAAGCAGGATATGGTGTTGCTCATGTGGTTAACTCACCAGAAGAAGCAAACAGAATAGTTCAAGATGGAGAAATCCTTATAGTAAAAGATTTAAATAAAGATTATATAGATGTACTAGACAGGGTTGTAGGAATAATAGCAGAAAATGGTGGACTTACATCACACATGGCTATTGAATGTATATCTAGAGAAATTCCAATAATTTGTGGTGCTGAAAATGCTACAAGTATTATAAAAACAGGTTCTTTTATAACTATGGATACAGCTAGAGGTGTAGTATATAGCGGAAGAGCTAATGTAAGATAATATCTAAATAAGATTATTACTTTAATGTAAGCAAGTGTAGACAGTTTTAACAAAATACATTAGAAAAATCATACTTTAATCTAATAAAAATTCAATTTTGTATAGATTTAGTATGATTTTTCTTTAATATAAAAGTTTTTTAATAAAAACTATTGAATAAATAATGTTTTTGTTGTAAAATTATATTTCATATGTATATTTGCTTTCTTTTAGGATATACTAGTATAATAGAAAATACTGGCAACTGATTTTACGATTTTGCACCCTATTGGGTGTATTTTTTTTGCACAAAATATCTGAATAAAATATTTGCAATGTATCAAACTAATAGTATATATAAGTTATTAAACTTTCGTGAATTAGCAATGATTTACAAAGTATTTCATGGGTGAATTGCCCATTTATCATTATTAGTTTATAATTATGATATTAATTATAAATTTAACTTTCGCATATAAATTTTAAGTGCTACATTAGATGAATAAACGTTCTTAATTTAAAATTTATAATGTAAAATAAGAATTTGTAAGTTATGTCAAGTAAGAGGTAAAAAGTAAGAAGTAAAAGAGAAGGATAAAACTCAAGGAGTTTTTTTATAATTAATTTTTAAAAGAGCCTTATTTTTTAGTTTATAGTTGTGAAATTTTGGTTATAAACTAATAATAATATTAATCAACTAAATGTGAATTAATAACGGTATAAATTTGGGAATATTAAAAATGAATAAATTAAATTTATTGAAAGGTTGATAAGATGAATAGAGAAATTCCAATAAAGAAAAATGAAGAATACATAATAGATATATCAGGCATGGGACATGATGGAGAAGGTATAGGAAAAGTAGAAAATTTTACAGTGTTCATTCCTGGAGCTATAGAAGGAGAAACTGCAAAGGTTAAAATATTAAGTGTTAAAAAGAATTATGGTTACGGAAAACTTATGGAGATAATAAAGCCTTCAGAGAAAAGAGTTGCTCCAGTTTGTCCTTCCTTTGGAAAATGCGGCGGATGTAGTATTCAACACTTAGATTATAATTATCAGCTTCAAATTAAAAGAAAAAGAGTACAAGATGCCTTAGAAAGAATAGGAAAGCTTGAGGGAGTTAAAGTACATAATACTATAGGTATGGATAATCCCTATAATTACAGAAATAAAGTTCAGCTTCCAGTGGGAGAAGATAAAGATGGTAATATAGTAATAGGATTTTATGCTCCAAGAAGTCACAATATAATAGATATAGATAAATGTTTTATTCAAGAAGAGATTTCTCACAAAGTAGTGCAGTTATTAAAACAGTGGATGAATAAATACCGCATAAAGCCTTATAATGAAGAAAAACACACTGGCTTAGTGAGACATATAATGGTGAGAAAAGGCTTTAAAACTGGTGAAGTCATGGTAGTTATTGTGACTAATGGGGATAAGTTGCCTAATAAAGATGAATTAATTAAATCTCTTGTGGATAACATAGGGGGAATTCACAGTATAATTCAAAATGTAAATAGCAAAAGAACCAATGTAATATTAGATACTAAGTGCAAAACCTTATGGGGACAAGACCACATAACTGATTACATAGGAAAATTTAAATTTAATATATCACCTCTTTCATTTTTTCAAGTAAACCCTGTGCAAACAGAAGTATTATATGGAAAAGTTTTAGAGTATGCAGATTTAAAGGGAGATGAAGTGGTGTTTGATGCCTATTGTGGTACAGGAACTATTTCTTTATTTCTATCTCAAAAGAGCAATAAGGTATATGGTGTAGAGATAATTAATGAAGCCATAGAAAATGCCATAGAAAATAGCAAAATAAACAATATACAAAATGCGGAGTTTATAGTGGGTAAATCTGAAGAGGAAATACCAAAGCTTATTTCAAAAGGCATAATACCAGATGTAGTGGTAGTAGATCCACCAAGGAAAGGCTGCGAAAAAATACTTATAGAATCTATATGTAAAAGTAATCCCAAAAGGGTAGTTTATGTTTCCTGTGATCCAGGCACCTTGGCTAGGGATTTAGCAATTTTTAAGGAGCTTGGGTACGAAACAGAAGAGGTGCAGCCAGTGGATATGTTTAGCCAGACCTCGCATGTTGAGACGTGCGTACTACTATATAATAAAGAATATTACGAGAAGGAAGTTAAGGGGAAAGTGAAGGCTGAAGTGGTGACGGAAGTATAAATCGATATTTATGTATTATAAAGGGCATCTAGTTTTACAGCTAGGTGCTTTTTTAGTGCGTAAATAACAGAATGTCAATATAATTCCATTAATTTCATAAAAGTAATTGACTTAGACAATAAATAGTACTATAATAATTATATTGACTTAGACAATTTTTTAGGGAGGTGGATGATTGTTAGGATTAGAATACATTTTAGGTTTGTATAATATGCAGCATATAGAACTGGCAGAAAAATTAGGAATAAAAAAGCAAAATATAAACCTTTGGATTAAAGGAAAACAAAATATTCCTAAAAAATATCTCCCTGTACTAGAAGAGCTTTTTGGAATAGATAAAGAGTATTTTATTAAAGAGTTGACTGAAATAGAAAAGTTGGAAATTCAAAAAGAAAAGTTAAAAAAAGATTTGAAACCTGTTATAAAAAACCATGAGCAGCAGTTTATGATTGGAGAGATTAATGATTTAGTAGAAGTACCGATATATGATAAAGAGGAAATGAATGCCATTGAGCGAAATATCGAAAAGGCAAAACTTGTATCAAGATTTAAAGAAGCACTAGATATTGTTGATAATAATCCTTATATGGACACATATAAGCTGATTATAGAGTTATTAGAAAAGGTTCAACACGAGGTGGTTCTTCATAAGACCATTGAAGCATTAGCCCATTATTATGAGGTATTACCAGACTGGG
Organism: Haloimpatiens lingqiaonensis; assembly: GCF_901447495.1. Classification (GTDB taxonomy): domain Bacteria; phylum Bacillota; class Clostridia; order Clostridiales; family Clostridiaceae; genus Haloimpatiens; species Haloimpatiens lingqiaonensis. Next base: position 6,722 of record NZ_CABDWS010000007.1, on the reverse strand, counting down.
TGGTGAGTGAACCTGAGCAAGAAGAATTTGAAGAAGAAATATTTGAAGTATTTGATGATCATAATTTTTAAGTAAAGGGAGGACAAACAAATGTCAACAGGTAATATTGGATTTGAAGAAACACTATGGAAAGCAGCTGATAAACTAAGAGGAAGTATGGACGCCAGTGATTACAAACACGTAGTATTGGGGTTGATTTTCTTAAAATACATCTCTGATAAATTTGAAACAAAATACAATCAACTTTTAGAAGAAGGAGATGGATTCGAAGAAGACAGAGATGAATACACTTATGAGAATATCTTTTGGGTTCCCAAAGAAGCAAGATGGGATTATATTAAAGACAATGCCAAAGACCCTAAAGTAGGACAATATATTGATGATGCAATGATTTTAATTGAAAAAGAAAATCCAACCTTAAAAGGTGTGTTGGATAAAAGATATGCAAGACCAGAGCTTGATAAAAGAAGGCTTGGAGAACTTATAGATTTAATTTCTACAATAAGACTTCATCAAAATGGAGAAAAAGATTTACTTGGCAGAGTATACGAATACTTTTTGGGTAAATTTGCTAGTGCTGAAGGAAAAGGTGGTGGAGAGTTCTACACGCCTACCAGTGTTGTTAAGACTTTAGTTGAAATGATAGAACCCTATCAAGGTAGAATCTATGACCCTTGTTGTGGTTCAGGTGGAATGTTCGTTCAAAGTGAGAAGTTTGTTGAAGAACATCAAGGAAAAATAGAAAACCTTTCAATATATGGTCAAGAATTAAATTCAACCACATGGAAGCTTTGCAAAATGAATCTTGCCATCAGAGGTTTAGATAGTAATCTAGGAGATCACCATGATGACACCTTCCATAATGATTTGCATAAAACATTGAAAGCAGACTATATCTTAGCAAATCCACCTTTCAATATTAGTGATTGGGGTGGAGATAAATTAACAGATGATGTGAGATGGAAATATGGAACACCACCAACAGGAAATGCAAACTATGCATGGCTTCAACATATGGTTTATCATCTTGCACCAAATGGTGTAGCAGGGGTTGTACTTGCCAATGGAGCATTGAGTTCCAATACCTCTAATGAAGGAGAAATCAGAAAAAATCTATTAGAAGATGATAAGGTTGATGCTATTGTAGCATTGCCTGATAAGTTGTTTTATTCTACAGGAATACCAGTTTCATTATGGATATTAAATAGAAACAAAAAAGATAATCCAAAGTTTAGAAGCAGAGAGCATGAAATACTTTTTATCGATGCCAGACATTTAGGAGAAATGATAGATAGAAGACATAGGGAATTAAATGAAGAGGATATTAAAAAGATTGCAGATACCTATCATCAGTGGAGAAATGTTGATGGTAGTTATGAAGATATAAAAGGTTTCTGTAAATCAGCGAAGCTTGAAGACGTAAGAGAGCATGAATATGTATTAACTCCAGGAAGATATGTAGGAATTGAAGATATAGAAGATGATGGCATACCTTTTGAAGAAAAGATGGAGAAAATGACCAGTGAATTAGGAGAACTATTTGCTAAGTCCAGACGCCTAGAAGAGGAGATACGAAAGAATCTAGGAGGGATTGGGTATGAGTTTTAGTGAGTGGAGAGAAGTTAAAGTTTCTGAAATCGGAAAAGTTGTAACTGGAAAAACGCCCAAAACAGCTATCAGAGAGTATTACGGAGGAAATATTCCATTTCTGACACCTTCTGATAACATGAATATAAAAAATGTTTATAAAACTGCAAGAACACTTTCTGTATTGGGGGTTGATTCAGTAAAAAAATGTTTGTTACCAGCTAAATCTGTTTGTGTTAGTTGTATTGGATCAGATTTAGGGAAGGTAGTTTTAACAAAGGAACCTACTGTTACAAATCAACAGATTAATTCAATAATTCCAAATAAGAATTATGATTCTGATTTCATATACTATGCAATGACTATTTTAGGAAAAGAATTAAACTATATAAGCAAAACTTCTACTGCGGTACCAATTATTAATAAGACTACTTTCTCAAATTTTTCTATAACACTGCCCGCAATAGAAGAACAAAAAGCCATAGCCCACGTACTCTCAACCCTAGATGAAAAAATCGAAGTCAACAACCAAATCAATAAAACCCTTGAAAACATGGCACAAGCAATTTTTAAACAATGGTTTGTAGATTTTGAATTTCCAAATGAAGATGGAGAACCCTATAAATCCAGTGGTGGTGAGATGGTTGAAAGTGAACTTGGGATGATTCCTAAAGGGTGGGAAGTAAAAGGTTTGGATGAAACAGCAGACTATTTAAATGGCTTAGCTATGCAAAAGTTTAGACCCAAAGAAAATGAAAAGGAATATCCAGTTCTTAAAATTAAAGAATTAAGACAAGGATTTACAGATAGTAGTAGTGATGTTTGCTCAGTAAATATTGATAAAAAGTACATTATTCATGATGGAGATATTATATTTTCATGGTCAGGTAGCTTATTAGTGGATATATGGTGTGGTGGAACTTGTGGGTTAAATCAACATTTATTTAAAGTAACTTCAAAAGAATATGATAAGTGGTTCTATTATCATTGGACTGAATATCATTTGAAAAGGTTTGTTGAAATTGCAGCAAGTAAAGCAACTACAATGGGACACATAAAAAGAAAAGATTTGTCAGATTCAAAAGTAGCAATTCCAAGTAAACAAACTTATGATAAGGCATCTCAGGTGTTTAAACCTTTATTTGATAAAATTACTGGAACTAAAATAGAGTCTAAGCGGTTAACAGAAATCAGAGACACACTCCTTCCAAAACTCATGTCAGGTGAAATCAGAGTAACTCTTGATGAAGAAGGTGAAGTATCATGAAATTTGGAATTAGAAAACCAAGTTTAAAGAAACGAATATCCGCAAGAACTAGCATAAAAAGACAAGTTATCCATAGAGCAGGATTAAAAATGCCTAGAGGTTTGGGATGGCTTAGAAATCCTAAGAAGTATGCGTATAATAAGGTGTATAACAAAACATCCTTTGATATTTTTAAGCTGATTAAAAAACTATTCAAATAATTGGAGTTCAAAAGGGGGAAGGAACTTGAGCTTATTCGAGAATTTTACGGAAGATTTTTTAGAAGAGGCTGCCATAGAGATCTTACAAGAATTAGGTTATGAGTATGTATTTGCACCTGATATCTCATGTGATGGAGAATATCCTGAAAGAAAAGATTATCGGGAAGTGTTTTTGGAGCAAAGAGTAAAGGATGCTTTATTCAGAATTAACAGAGACTTACCAGCTGAAGCTTTAGAGGATGCCTATCGGCAGATCATTACTTTTAACAGTCCTATGCTAGAAGAAAATAACCGATACTTTCACAAACTATTGGTAGAAGGAATCGAAGTATCTTATAAGGAAAAGGACGTCATTAGAACGAAACGGGCTTATATTATTGATTTTGATGATATGGACGGAAAGAAAAGCAATAATGAATTCTTAGTAGTAAATCAATTTACCATTATTGAAAATGAAGAAAGAAGACCCGACTTAATTTTATTTATCAATGGGATTCCAGTAGTAGTCATTGAGTTGAAGTCTGCCAGCGATGAAAATGTAGGGATTGAAAATGCCTATAATCAAATCCAAACATACAAAAGAGATATTCCATCTTTATTTAACTATAATGCCTTCTGTATCTTATCTGATGGTATTAATGCCAAAGCAGGAACCATTACTTCTAATGAAGAACGATTTATGAATTGGAGAAGTATTGATGGAGAAACTGTTGAACCATTATCCAAGCCACAATATGAAGTCTTGTTTTATGGCATGCTTGCAAAGGAACGACTTCTTGATATTATTAAAAATTTTCTTCTGTTCCAAGAATCAAAGGAAGAAGAGAAAGATGCTGATGGCAATAAAATTGGAGATAAGAAAACAATTATTAAAATACTAGCTGCATATCACCAGTATTTTGCTGTAAAAAAAGCTATAGAAAAAACAAAGGAAGCCACTAGAGAAGATGGAGATAGAAAGATTGGTGTTATCTGGCATACCCAAGGTTCTGGAAAAAGCTTTTCTATGGTTTTCTATACAGCAGGACTAGTGAGGGAGTTAAACAATCCGACTATTGTGGTGATTACGGATAGAAATGATTTGGATGACCAATTATTTAGTACTTTTGCAAAATCTCAGGATATATTAAGGCAGACACCCAAACAGGCTGATGTTAGAAAGTTAACCGATGAACAAAAGAAACAACAAGCTAAGGAAAATTCAAAAGAAATCAATGGACTGTTTGACTTGCTGAATGATCGAGAATCAGGTGGCATTATTTTTACTACCATTCAAAAGTTCAAACCAGAAGAAGGGGAAATGCCTGCTCTTACAAAGCGGAAAAATGTTATTATCATCGCCGATGAAGCCCATAGAAGTCAATATGGACTTGATGCAAAAACGGATATGAAAACAGGGGAAGTAAAATATGGCTATGCAAAATATTTAAGAGATGCTCTTCCAAATGCCTCTTTTATCGGTTTTACAGGTACACCCATTGACTTAGAAGACCGTTCTACAACTGCTGTGTTTGGTCATTGCATAGATACCTATGATATGACACGAGCAGTGGAAGATGAAGCTACTGTGAAGATTTACTATGAAAATAGGATCATTAAACTGGAAACCGATGAAGAAGAATTGATTAAAATTGATGAGGAATTTGAAGAAGTTACAGAGGGTCAAGAGGATTTTGAAAGAGAAAAAAACAAGACCAAATGGTCAAGGTTAGAAGCCATTGTCGGTTCTCCAAATAGAGTGAAAAAGCTTGCTGAAGATATTGTAAATCACTATGAAGAGAAGTCTAAGACCATAGATGGTAAAGCCATGATTGTTTGCATGAGTCGAAGAATTTGTGTAGACCTTTATGATGAGATTATTAAACTAAGACCTGACTGGCATGATGATGATGTAAATAAAGGGAAAATCAAAGTAGTCATGACTGGAAGTGCCTCAGATAATGAAAGATTACAAAAGCATGTTGGTGGAAAGCAACGAAGAGATACATTGGCGAAAAGAATGAAAGATAATGCTGATGAATTAAAAATCGTTATTGTTCGTGATATGTGGCTTACTGGTTTTGATGTGCCTTCTATGCATACCATGTATATTGATAAGCCTATGAAAGGTCATAATCTTATGCAGGCGATTGCGAGAGTAAATAGGGTATTCAAAGATAAATCAGGCGGTGTAGTAGTTGATTATCTAGGAATTTTAGAAAGCTTAAAGAATGCACTAAAAGAATATACAGATGGAGATAAGAAAAATACAGGAATTGATACTTCTGTTGCCATTTCCATTATGCTTGAAAAACTTGAAATACTACAAGGAATGATGTATGGATTCGATTACTCCAAGTATATGGGAACATCTCAAAAAGAAAGAATCAGAGCAATTACAGGCGGTATGGACTTTATTCTTGGAAAGCCAGAAGAAGACCAAAAGGAATTCAAAAAAATATCTGTAGAATTGGCAAAGGCTCACTCCTTATGTGCAGCTACTGAGGATGGGAAAGCAAAGGCATTGGAAGTTAGTTATTTCAAAGCAGTAAAGGCAAGTTTAGCAAAGTTAAAAGAAAAAGATGCGGTTAAAAAGTCTAAGAAAGAAATAGAAGCAAGAGTAAATCAGATGTTGGAGCGTTCTATTATTTCAGAAGATGTCATTGATGTTTTTGATGCAATGGGACTGAAAAGACCAGATGTTTCTATTTTGTCAGAGGAATTTTTAGATGAAGTAAGAGAAATGAAACATAAAAACTTAGCAGTAGAAATGCTTAAGAAGTTATTAGAGGGCAATATTAAATCAATGGAAAAAAGAAATTTAGTAAAATCTGAAAGATTTTCTGAGAAGTTGAAAAAAGCCTTAAATAAATATAGAAACCAAGCCATTACCAATGCAGAGGTTATAGAAGAACTAATCAGGATGGCTCACGAAATGAAAAGAGCAAGGGAAGAGGAAAAGGATTTAGGGTTAAATGAAGATGAGATTGCTTTCTATGACGCATTAACAGCCGACGAGGTTGTGAAAGATTTTATGGAGGATGAGACCTTAAAAAAGATTGCTCAAGAATTAACTTTTGCTATTAAAAATAACATTACCATTGACTGGAGTGTAAGAAAAAGTGCTCAAGCAGGCATGAGAAGGATCATAAAAAGACTTCTTAAAAAATATGATTATCCACCAGAACAGGCAAAAAATGCACTTAAAGTTGTTATGAGACAGGCAGAAAAGATGTGTGGCAATGTCAACGTAGAAGACATCCAGTATAATAAAGTGGCGGAAGAAAAGCAAGATTACATTTTGAGATAGGAGGATTAAGAAATGCCTGAAAAGAAAATAGATATTACTCAGAAATATAATCGTGAAATATTGGAGATCAAAAATAAACTTAATCAGCTGGAACAAGGAAGGATCTATGAGTTGTCTAGAGCACAGATGGATGGTTATCTGGCTACTAATATTGGTCAATTAAAAAGGATGATAGCAGAACTAATATATAAAGTGGAGTATGGAGAGGAATCGATCGAAGATAATTTGCGTGATATTTTTGACAAAAAATCAATGATGTTGTATAAATAAAGTTGACACCTTATTCTCGTATAATTCAAAATATAATTAAGAGAATAAGGAGGTGCTTATCATGGCACAAAAACGTTATGACCAGGATTATAAAGTCCAGGCAGTTAAG
>NZ_CABDWS010000006.1 GCF_901447495.1 Haloimpatiens lingqiaonensis | reverse complement strand
TCTTTCTTTTTAGACTTTTTTCCTTTAGGTTTATCTTTTCCTTGGATACTCAACCAAATTCCATCCATTTCTTGAAATAAAACTTTAACTTCTTTCGATCCATTTAATTTACCTTTTTTATTTAATATTATTTTTCTTTCTTCTTTTTCTTCAAGTTTAGAACCTAATTTTTGTACTACATTCCATACTGCTGTATGGCTGATTTCTTGGTTGGTTAACTCTTTAATATTTTTCGCAGTATCCCTATAAGAAACATTAGTCACATTATCTACAATCTTTTCTACTAACGTGGTTGAAATCTGACCTATTGTATCCATTTGTAAATATTCATCTAGTAAGAATTTATAAGCTTTTTTGCCATCCTCTGTTTTAAATTCATACAGACGTCTCTCAAATTCTACATCCCCCATAATAGTCTTTATACACGTACGTCTTAAACCTTTACTTCTATAAACCTTAGTATTTCTTTCATCCATCAACCTACGGTCTAGGTGCGTTAGCACCTCTCTCATGAATCTGCATGCTTCATCACATACATATTTATATATTTTTTTCTCTAAATCATTGAAAGTTATCTCTTTATCGTTTAAACTTGTATTGTACATAATATCACCCATTTCTATATAGTTTTCTCAACTTACATTATAATGGATTTTTTATGTACATGGGAGATACTTTTTGTATCTCCTTTTAAATTTTCTAAGCAGTAATTACTACTATCTTTGCCTACTAAAATTATACTCTAAGTTGAGATAATCCTTTTTCGTTCGTAGTTCAAATATAACCTCTTTGGTATCCACTACAAATCAAGTTCGTATTTATTTTTCAAACAAGCAACCCGCTGTTGCTGTAGCTCTAATCTCATATAATTAAATTTTCCTGACTGGTCTAACATACTTCCAAAAACGTTTGCAATCGTGATAAAAATAAAATACTCTGCCTTGTGCGGTATCGAGTTCATAACCGCTTTGTGAGTAGTCAAACTCCTTCATCGCTTTTTCAATCTCTGCTTCAACAATCTGATTTTCGGTTTCAAAATCAAAGGCTCCGTGTTCAAAAGCAATATATTCGCCCTCAGGCACCTCCATTATCTGCATTTGCGGAGGTACTTCTCCTTTGTAATCAAGTGGTAAACGAACACCATAGGCTTCTGCAAGAGGGATACCCCAACTGCATATTCTACCTTCCGGTTCGTTAATAAATGCCATAAGCTGACCACTTCCAGCATCTGCTTCGTTTCCACCGACATCATCTAACTTGCCCTTAATGCTGTCAAGTAAACCGCAAATTGTTTCACAATCCTGTCCGGGAATTTTACTCTGTTTTTGCCAAAAATCAAAATAACCTATACTCTCATAATTTCTGATGTGTAAAAACTTGTGTGCCGGAATGGTTACAAAGTAAATTTTGATACTATCTGTTGATTTAGCCATACCCGTTCCTCCTATTCCTAATAAATAGCAGTCAAAAGGTTTAATTGCTGTGCGAAGTACAACCGGAGTCGGATTATCTCGATATTCACTTGGTGTCGTTCCATACGCTTCTTTAAAAGCACGGGTAAATGCTTCGTGTGATGAGAAACCATACCTTACAGCAATATCTAAAATTCCTTCCTCTGTATCTCTAATATCTTTCAGTGCAAAAGCAAGTTTTCTATAACGCAGATAATCTCTCATTTGCATTCCGGATATTTCCCTGAACTTTCTTGAAACATAATATTCCGAATATCCAAGAAACTCCGCAAGATTTGAAAGAATCAAATTCTCATCGTTTTGTTCCTTTATATTCCTATCTATTTCAAGAACAATACTCTGAATACCTCTTTGCCATTCAACCATTTATTTGCACTTCCTTTCGACTGATACAGTCATTATACATATCAGAAAATTATATTACTTGATTTGGCTTGCGTTGTTACAAAAAGATAGGAACATTATCTGCCCCTATGCTTTTCTTTTCGTTTCTGTTGCTTTAGGTCAAACTGGCGTTGCTTTTCTGCTTCTCGCTGTTATTTGCTGATTGATTTTCTCATCAGCCTATTTTCTTCTCGTTGCAGTTGCAATGCCTGTTGCGACTTTGTTCCAACACCTGAATAGGCAGATTGCTTTCTTACTTCTCGCTGTATTCGTTTCGGATTTGTCGCTTCTTTTTTTACCGTTACATCAACAGATGGACTGAATTTTAGTTGGCTGTAATTTTTCAGAACAAACTCCACTACTTCATAATCTTTAGGCTCTGCTCCAAATGTAACCTTGCATACAGATAATTTTCCATCTTCTATACACTCAAATACACCTACCCAGAACGGGTCATCAAAATACACCGTCAGCTTTCCGATACTTTCGTCCATAACGAAACCCTCCTAAAAATGTATTTCACAGGAATGGACAACCCGGATAACTGCTCTAATATGAATTGCAAATATTCCTTACTGGATGCCATAATACATCTTCCTTTCAGTTAATCTCTTGTTCTAATAAGATGTCCTTCCTGAATTGCTGCAAAAGTAGCTATAACACAAATAACACTCCCACTATATCTCAATTCTATGAATTTTAACGTCAGAGGAAATAAAAACAACATCAATCCGGTTATCTTATTCATTACTGTATGCAGAACCACAAATTTCTTGTGAACCGCATATCCTGAAACAACATTTACAAACAATCTTTATGACTCCAATAATTTCTATCCATATCCAAAGCCATAACGGAATATTTAATATAGGGAGCAGTTTAATCATACAGACTAAGATAAATACAAAGTCAGCAACCGTATCCAACTTAGAACCAAGTTCACATACAGTATTTGTTTTTCTTGCCACAACACCATCAGCCATATCCGTAAGCCCTGCTGCTACATATAGAGCATAAAACATCGGAGAAAAAGCAGGAAAAAACAATATAAGTACACTGAATAAAATTCTGCAAAATGTTATGATGTTCGTTATTTTCCTCATCTCCTTTGTATTATCTTCGCTTGTTTGTGAAAATGAGCAACCGCTACTTCAAATTCCAAAGAACCTTCTCATAATCTTTTACATAGTGCCGTATGTTAGTGCGACCTTTTTGGATAATAGTATGACCCTCTGCTTCTAACTTCTCTTTCTGTGCTTCAATACCGCCAGGATATTTTTCGTTCAACTCTCCATTTGCTTTCATTGTTCTCCAGTAAGGTGTTTCATCATAAGAACGCTGATAACTTGCCCACGCTGCAATAGAAACAAAAATTCCTGCTGTAATAGGTTCTGTAAAATCTGCACCACTCAATTCTGCAAAGTATTCTTGTATTTTCCCAACAGTTATCACCTTGCCGTAAGGAACTTTTTTAATTACATTATCATAGTCGATTGGTGGGGCAAAGTACATTTTACTTCCACCATATTTCTCGATACTTTTTTGGTCTGTAACGGTTTGAAACTTCGGCATATCCTTATTATTATGCAACATAGCATTAAAATCTTTTTTATCTTCATTAGCCATATATGCTACCTCATACTCTAAGGATAATTCACTTAATGCTTCTATGCAATGAAGCAGTTTGAAATAATCTCAACAAATTTTTCTTTATTCTAAGAATGGGCAATTCCTCTATGGAACTGCCCACTCATTTTAAAATTATACGATTTTTTCTTGCTTGCACCGATTTCTGCATCAAATGATGTAAGTTTGATGTAAAACGCTGTTTTTTCAAGATTTCAACAAATGAAGTACAGCTCGTTTTAGTACAGCTTTGCACCTGCCGGAATATGGTTATCAACCATCAGAAGATGGAGCTTTTCTTCTCCTTCTTCTTCGTGAACGGCACTCAGAAGCATACCACAAGAGTCAATGCCCATCATTGCTCTCGGAGGAAGATTTGTGATAGCAATCAGTGTCTTGCCTACAAGTTCTTCCGGCTCGTAATATGCGTGAATACCGCTTAAAATGGTGCGGTCTGTGCCTGTTCCGTCATCAAGAGTGAACTGTAACAGCTTCTTTGACTTCGGCACTGCAACACATTCTTTAACCTTTACTGCACGGAAATCTGACTTGCTGAATGTATCAAAATCAACCATTTCCTCGAATAAAGGCTCTACCTTTACCTTAGAAAAATCAATCTTCTCAGGCTCTGCTTTTTCTTCTTCAGAAGCCTTAGATTTTACATCATTTTTCTTATTTACATCATTTAAGGTCTTCATTGTTGGGAATAGTATAACATCTCTTATAGAATAAGAATCTGTTAAGAACATTATAAGTCTATCAATGCCTATTCCTAGTCCGCCTGTTGGTGGCATACCAATTTCTAATGCATGCATAAAATCTTCATCTATTACATAAGCCTCATCGTCGCCAAGTTCTCTTTCCTTAGCTTGTTGTACAAATCTATCTCTTTGAACCACAGGATCATTTAATTCTGAATATGCATTACATATTTCTCTTCCAAAAATAAATCCTTCAAATCTTTCAGTAAACTCCTCGTTGCCTCTTTTTTTCTTTGTAAGAGGTGATATTTCTACTGGGTAATCATATATAAATGTTGGTTGAATCATGTGCTCTTCTGCATATTCCTCAAATAAATAATTTAAAACCTCGCCCTTAGTTACAAATTTTAAATCCTTTTTAAATTCAAGATTCTTTTCTTTAGCTATTTTTTGAGCTTCTTCATTACTATTTATTTGGTTAAAATCAACTCCAGCATGCTCCTTAACTGCATCTACCATAGTAATTCTTCTCCAAGGTGGTGTAAAGTCAATTTCAGTACCTTGGTATGTTACCTTTGTAGTACCTAAAACTTTTTCACACACATATGCTACTAAATTTTCTGTTATTTCCATCATGTCATTATAGTCAGCATATGCTTGATATAATTCTATCATTGTAAACTCAGGGTTATGTCTTACATCTATTCCTTCATTTCTAAAGTTCTTACCCATGTCATAAACTTTTTCAAATCCAGCAACGATTAATCTCTTTAAATATAATTCTGTAGCAATTCTCAAATACATATCTATATTCAAAGCATTATGATGAGTTATAAATGGTCTTGCAGCAGCACCACCTGCTATTGGTGAAAGAATAGGAGTTTCACATTCCATAAATCCTTTATTATCCAAAAACTCTCTTATATATCTTATGATAGCTGTTCTCTTTATAAAAGTATCCCTAACTTCTGGATTCATTATTATATCAACTTCTCTATGTCTGTATCTAAGATCTGGATCCTTTAATCCATGGAACTTTTCTGGAAGTGGTCTTAATGACTTACATGTAAGTTCAAAAGAGGATACTTTTACTGATATTTCACCGGTCTTAGTCTTAAATACAGTTCCTGTAGCAGCTACTAAATCTCCTATATTAAGGCTCTTATACTCTGCTAGTTTTTCTTCACCTACATTGTCTATTTTTATAAATAATTGTATTTTACCTGTCTTGTCATGAACGTCTGAAAATACTACCTTTCCTTGACCTCTTTTAGATAATATTCTTCCAGCTACTGTAACTTCTTTTTCTTCTAATGTCTCAAAGTTCTCCTTAACTTCTTCTGCGTGATGAGTCACATTAACTTTGTAAACATCAAAAGGGTCTTTGCCTTCTTGTTGAAGACTTTGTAGTTTTTCTAATCTTTGTTTCATCACTTCATTTAAATCTAGTTCATTCTCTTGTGCATTCAAATTTTTTTCTTCTGCCATGAAAATCCCTCCACTTTACGCTCTATTAATTTCTAAAACTTCATATTTGTTTATTCCATCTGGAACAGGTATTTCTACTATATCTCCTACTCTTTTTCCAATAAGCCCCATGCCCACTGGTGATTCGTTAGATATCTTGTTTTCCATTGGATCTGCTTCCGCTGAACCTACTATTATAAAATCAACAATTTCATCAAAATCATAATCCTTAACCTTTACTACTGTACCAACCCCAACAACTTCTTTATCTATTTCACTCTCATCTACTACAGATGCATTTTTAAGCATGTTTTCTAATTGAGCTATTCTTCCTTCTACAAAAGCCTGTTCATTTTTAGCTTCATCATATTCTGAGTTTTCACTTAAGTCTCCAAATGAAAGTGCTACCTTTATCTTTTCAGTTATTTCTTTTCTCTTAACTGTCTTTAAATACTCTAATTCATCTTCTAACTTTTTAACCCCTTCATAAGTCATTACATACTTCTTCTCGCTCATTTCTTGTCTCCCCTTTTAAATATTCTAATACTTTATAATTACATTTTAGTTTAATTTCATAACAATAAACCATTTTATTATAACATAAATTTTCAGTTATAATCATTTAAGTTATTATAAATCAGCAACTTTATAATGTCAACATTTATACACTTCTGTGAAATACAGTTATTTAAAGATTAAATCCAAAGGAATCAATGTTAATATCATTACTTTTCAAATCTTCTTCCACATTTTTTCCACCCATATAACTAAGTATAGCTCCTATTAATTGTGGTGTGTATTTTAATGATTTTTCATCCCATGGTACTTGAAAAATAACATTATTTACATGTAAATTATGATTATTCTTAGGTACATACCTATTGTCAATATACCATATATTTAATTTTTCATTTTCAGGATCTATATTTCTAGAACTTATAATAAAATCAGCATTATTTAATAGATACTCATATTCTCTTGTTATAACAGGTGTAACACCGTATTCTGCTATTAAATACTCTCTTTCTTTTCTAAGATAATCTATATTATTTGATAACAACATTACATTGTTACCAAATTTGCAAAGTTCCTCTATTATATATTTATTAATATAATCACCTGCATCCATAACTCCTACGCAGCTGTTTCTTATATTTTTAAAATTCAACCTAAGAAAAAGCTTTATACTTTTAATAACACTAAATGCAAATAACTTTTTTTGATAATCATTAAACCTTTCATAATCTAAGATCCTCCAAACATCTAATGCTAATGGTTCACAATTGAATCCCATTATATTTTGGGCTATTTTTATATTATTATAGTAAGATTTAGGATTTACATTTGAAGGTATATCTATATTGACAACTGAAAGATTTATATCTTTTATAAAATTTTCGCACCGGTATGTTATTTTGAATCTGTCTTTAAATTTCCCTATAAAACTACTATCTTTATATAATTCTTCATAGGACTTTAAATTCAAAATACTATTCACACAACCATCCTTATAATTGCTATATATAATTTTATTCTAATATATCTATATAAATTACTTGTATTATTGAACTTTTACAGTTATAAAATTAAAAATTTAAGAATAAAACTTCTTTAAAAGTTATTAACTCTATCTATTTTCCATGTATTCTTTATAATCCTTAAGTATTTTAAATACATTTTCACTATCTTCTTGTCTATTTATAATATCTTTAATTGCAGTGCAATTATTTAAGCCCTTTATGTACCATGCTAAATGTTTTCTCATTTCTCTAACTGCTTTTCTTTCTCCATGGTAATATATAGCCCTTTTTAGATGTTCTATACACATATCTATTTTTTCAATACTATTAGGCACTGAAACCTCCATACCCTGAAGCTTTCCTGCAACTTCTCTGAATATCCAAGGATTTCCCATAACGCCTCTGGCTATCATTATACCGTCACATTTAGTAGTTCTTTTAATGCTTTCTACATCTTCTGCAGAAAATATATCACCATTACCTATCACTGGTATACTTATGTTTTCCTTTACTTCTCTTATAATGTCCCAATCTGCTTCTCCTGTGTACATTTGCTGTCTAGTTCTTCCATGAACTGTAACCGCATAAGCTCCTGCTTCTTCCATGTACTTCCCAAACTCTACAGCATTTATACTATTTGAATCAAAACCCTTTCTAAATTTTACAGTTACAGGTTTTGAAGATGCCTTACGAACTTCCCTAACTATCTCCGCTGCTAACTTAGGATTTTTCATAAGAGCGGAACCCTCACCATTTTTAACTATTTTAGGTACAGGGCATCCCATATTTATGTCTACTAAGCAAATGTCATCATTGTGGTTAAAAGTTTCTGCAGCCTTTGCCATTATATATGGTTCACTTCCAAATATCTGAACTCCCACAGGACTTTCCTTTTTTGAAATTTTCAAAAGTTCTCCTGTGTTTTCACTACCATAATACATGCCTTTAGCACTTATCATTTCAGTATATACAAGTTCGCAACCCATCTCTTTGCAAAGTTCTCTAAAAGCAACATCCGTAACCCCTGCCATAGGAGCTAAAAAAATGCCTTTAGGGAAATCTAGGTTACCTATTTTCATATAAACACCTACTTCATATTCTTTTCGTATATTATCTTTAGTCCTTGCAATGTTAAAATTGGATTTATCAAATCTACAGTATTTGATTCTTCATATATTAGCTTAGAAAGTCCACCAGTAGCTACAACTAAAGGCTCATTTTCACCAAGAGCCCTCATCTCTTCCTTTATCTTATTAACTATATAATCTACTTGGCCTATATAACCATATATAATCCCTGCTTGCATACTAGCAACAGTATTTTTACATATTATAGTTTCAGGCTTTACAAGTTCAACTCTAGGTAGTTTAGCAGCTCTTTCAAAAAGAGCGTCCGATGCAATTCTCATTCCTGGGCAAATAACTCCTCCTAGATAATCACCTTTTTCTGATATAATACAAAAGGTAGTAGCAGTTCCAAAGTCAATTATTATCAGCGGTTTTTTATATAATTCATGTGCAGCTACTGCATTAACTATTCTGTCTGCTCCTACTTCTTTTGGATTGTCATATTTTATATTTATTCCTGTTTTAACTCCAGGACCCACCACTATAGGTTGAGTATGAAAATATTTTCTTATCATATGTTCTAAAGAATACATTATATTAGGTACCACTGAAGATATTATTACTCCTTTTATATCTTCTATACTTAATTTATGTAAATGAAATAATTCCTTTACCTGTATTCCATATTCGTCTGCTGTCCTTCTGGAATCAGTGGACAATCTGCACTCCACTATAAGTTCATCATCGCTATATATTCCTAGTACAATATTAGTATTGCCAACATCTAAAACTAAAATCATCTTAAGCACCCCTTATATAAATCATAAGAGCAGCCTATAAGCTGCTCTTTATGAAAAAACTCAGTAGTATCAGAATTAACAATTTAATTTTAACAACTACATTTATTTTGTCAAGTATTTTATATTATTATACTCCAAATAATGAAAGCAATACTCCTGCTGCTACTGCAGTACCTATAACCCCTGCTACATTAGGCCCCATAGCATTCATAAGTAAGAAATTACCTGGATCTTCTTCTTGCCCTACTACCTGTGCTACTCTAGCTGCCATAGGAACCGCTGAAACTCCTGCTGCCCCTATTAAAGGATTTACTTTTCCCTTAGTGACTTTATACATTATTTTTCCTATAATTACACCTGCTGATGTACTTATAGCAAAAGCTATCATACCTAAAACTATTATCATTATGGTTTGAGGTTTTAAAAATATCTCCGCATTAGCTGTTGCTCCAACAGTAACCCCTAAAAATATAGTTACTATATTTATTAAAGCATTTTGTGCTGTATCTGATAGTCTTTCAACTACTCCACATTCTTTAAATAAGTTTCCTAGCATCAACATACCAATTAGAGAAGCTACTGAAGGAAGTAATAATACTACCACTACTGTTACAGCTATAGGGAATATTATTTTTTCTACCTTCTTAACCTGTCTAAGCTGCCCCATTCTAACAGTTCTTTCTTCTTTTGTAGTCAGCGCCCTCATTATTGGCGGTTGAATCAATGGAACTAATGCCATATAAGAATATGCAGCTACTGCTATTGGACCTAAAAGTTCTGGTGCTAACTTACTTGAAAGATATATTGCTGTAGGTCCATCCGCTCCCCCTATTATTCCAATAGATGATGCCTGTTGAGGGGTAAATCCCATCAATATAGCACATATAAATGTGAAAAATACTCCAAATTGTGCTCCTGCTCCCATTATGACACTGGAAGGATTGGCAAGCAGTGGGCCGAAATCTGTCATAGCTCCTACTCCTAAAAATATAAGAGGTGGATATATGTCTGCTTCTACTCCCTGATACAAATACCACAAAAGTCCCCCCACATGTTCCTTAGTTGGAGGCTCCATTATTCCTGCAAGAGGCAAATTGGTCAAAAGCATTCCAAAGGCTATTGGCAAAAGAAGTAGCGGTTCAAATTCTTTCTTAATAGCCAAATATATAAGCACAAAAGATATAATCATCATTACTAATTGTTGCCATGTCATCCCTACAAACCCAGAAGAAAGCCATAGGTTCTTTAATGAATTTAAAATCATAGCTATTTCCCCTCTTCCTATTATTGAATTACTGCTAATACATCTCCTGTATTTACCATAGCTCCCACTGCTACATTAACATCTATAACCTTTCCATCATGAGGTGCCATAATTTCATTTTCCATTTTCATAGCTTCTAGCACGAATAGCACTTCTCCCTTTTTGAAATTATCTCCTGCTGCTTTATTTACTTTTAGTATTTTCCCTGGCATTGGACATTCTACCTTTTCTCCATCTACATTAGATTTCTTAACTTCCGCTGGCTTTTTTTCCACTGGCTTAACTTCTTTTTTCTCCTCTTGAACCACAGAAGTTGTTGAAACTTCTGAAAAATCTCCCTTTACTTCTTCTACTTCAACTTCATATCTATTTCCATTAACATTAACAACATATTTCTTCATATTATAAACCCTCCTAATTATCTCAAACTATTCTTTATAGCAGAATCCTTCCATCCGTTTCCGTTTAGTCTCTTTATATTTTTAATTACTAAATTTTCAGATGGTACATCCATATAAGAAGATAAGGCTGCCATTATAGCTGCAACTACTTCTAGGTCTGCATCCTCAGAGCTGACACTAATTTCTTCCTGATGTTTTTCAATCATTGTTTCTTTCTTCTCTATTTCTAAATCTTTTTTACCATTCTTATTTTTCAATGTTTTTTCTGCCTTACTCAATAAAAAAGTTTGAATTTTTATTATTAAGGCTATAAAAACCAATACTGAAAATACTACAAGCATAGCAAATAGTGTAACTTCTAATGACCCTACAAAATTTAATGTTTTCATTTAATACGCCCCCTAAATTAATATACTTCCATGTTTCTTAGGGTACTTTATCTCTCTCTTGCTTCCTAACATATCTACAACCGCGAATAATCTTTGTTTAGTTTCAGCTGGCATTATTATGTCATCCACATAACCTTTTTCTGCTGCCACATATGGATTTGTCATTTCATTCATATGCTCAGAAATTATTTTTTTCTCCTCATCCCTAGGATTTTCACTAGAAACTATTTCTTCTCTGAATAGTACCTTTGTCATATCCTCAGGCGCTAGTAATGATATTTTTGCACTTGGCCATGCATAGCATATATCAAAACTAACTTCTTTGCTTGCTAAAAGTGCATATGCAGCACCGTATATTTCACCTATTATTAAAGAAATTTTAGGTACCGTTGCTTCACTTAAAGTATAAAGCAATTTAGAAGCCTCTAATGCCATACCATCTTTCTCCTGTTTTAAATCTATTTCCAACCCCTTAGTATCCACTAAAGATATAATAGGTATATTAAAACCATCGCAAACCTTTACAAATTTTATTAACTTATCTATGCCTTTAATGTTTAAAATACCTTTCTTTATATTTTTATTAGTTCCCAATATTCCTACTGTTGTCCCATTTATTTTTGATAAACCAGTAAATACAGTCTGTCCCCATTTCTTATTAATCTCCAAGAAACTTTCTTTATCACTGATTTCATTAATTATCTCGTATATATCATAATTTTCATTATCAGCAATGTTATTCAATTTTTCTTTAGGCATGTTTAATCCCATATCTTCAGCACTTAACGGACTATTATCCATATTATTAGAAGGTATATAGGACAAAATTTTTCTAGCGGTTTCTATAGCTTCTTCTTCATTTTCTGCTATTATATGTGCGCTTCCATTTTGATTAACACTTTCTCCATCTGAGTAATCCTTAGAATCTATAAATATTTTTTCTTTATCAGTAAGCTTACTTGAAGGAGTTACACATAAGCTACTGTTTTCTTTTGTGATTATAACAAAATCACCCATAGTTGCACTTAGTGCTGCTAATCCTTCACATGGTCCCATTACTAAGGTTATCTGTGGAATAACACCAGAGTTTTGAGCATTCCTTTTTAGTATCTTTCCATAGGCCCCTAAAATATCTAAACCTTCTGTAATTTTAGCTCCTGCGGAATCCAAAATCTGCACTAATGGTGCCCCCATCTTAACTGACATATCCATTAGTGAAGCTATTTTATTAGCATTTACACTATTAATAGCTCCTCCATCCACAGTATAATCTTGGCTATATGCATAAACTAATCTTCTATTAACTGTACCATAGCCAGTAACTACTCCAGCTCCATCATTAGAAATCATTCCTCCTAATTCGATAAAGGAGCCTGTGTCAAATAATTTAATCATTCTTTCTTTGCAAGTATTTTTACCCAGATTGTGTTGAGCTTGTATTTTTTGTCCACTTGCACTTTCATTTTGAATTTTTACATTCATAAATTTTTCCACATAACTCATTGACGTTCCTCCTAACTAAAATAAACAACTAACCCCTACATTAAGAATAGCATAAAAATCCTTTTTTGTATACAAACCTATGCAAGTTTTATTTCATTTGTCTGTGTATTTAAAAAACAAAAGCCATCTTTTTTTCAAAGGATGGCTTTTGTTAAATAATTTTATCTATATATTTTTTTCATCTTCCTGAAGCTCTTCACTGTTTGGTTTTTCTGAAGAAACTTCAATCTTAGCAATATTTTCTTCTGATTCATCCTTAACTTCAACAGAATCTATAGCTTCTTCTGCATTTTTTTCTTCCGCTATAACTTCTTCTAAAGTTATTTTTCCATCTATTAAGGCATTAAATTCATCTGCATTTAATTTTTCCTTTACCAACAATGCCTTTGCCACATCATGTAATTTTTCTACATGTTCAGTAAGCAATCTCTCTGCCTTCATATAAGCCTCATCTATCAATCTCTTTATTTCACTATCTATCTTAGAGGCTATCTCTTCACTAAAATCCCTATTCCTTCCGATATCTCTGCCAAGGAAAACTTCCTCATGACCTGTTCCAAAAGCTATAGGTCCAAGTTCTTCACTCATACCAAATTCCATTACCATTTTTCTAGCTATATTAGTTGCTCTATCTATATCGCTTTTAGCACCAGTACTTATATCTCCTATAATAAGCTTTTCTGCAACTCTTCCACCTAATAATCCAACCATTTCATCTTCTAATCTTGATTTAGATGTATATGCTCTATCCTCATCTGGAAGGTGCATTGTATATCCACCAGCCATTCCTCTTGGAATTATACTGATTTCATGTACTGGATCTGAGTTAGGTAAAAACTTCATTACAACCGCATGACCAGCTTCATGATATGCTGTAAGTCTCTTATCTTTATCGCTTATAACTCTACTCTTCTTTTCTGGTCCTGCTATTACTCTAGTAATGGCTTCCTCTAATTCATCCATTCCTATAACCTTTTTATTATTTCTTACAGTTAAAAGAGCTGCCTCATTCATTAAGTTTTCTAAATCAGCTCCTGTAAATCCTGGAGTTCTCTTTGCCAAAACGTTAAGTTTTACTTTTTCATCTAATGGCTTACCTTTAGAGTGAACTTTTAAAATTTCTTCTCTTCCCTTAACATCTGGTTGCCCCACAAGAATCTGTCTATCAAATCTTCCTGGTCTTAATAGTGCTGGATCTAGTATGTCCGGTCTATTAGTTGCAGACATGATTATGATTCCTTCATTTACTCCAAATCCATCCATCTCTACTAAAAGTTGATTTAGAGTTTGCTCTCTTTCATCATGGCCTCCACCTAAACCTGCACCTCTTTGTCGTCCAACTGCATCTATTTCATCTATAAAAATTATGCAAGGCGCATTCTTTTTTGCCTGTTCAAATAAATCTCTAACCCTTGATGCTCCAACACCCACAAACATTTCTACAAAATCAGAACCTGATATGCTGAAAAATGGTACCCCAGCCTCTCCTGCTACAGCTTTTGCCAGTAATGTTTTTCCTGTACCTGGAGGTCCAACAAGTAGAACTCCTTTAGGTATTCTAGCACCAACTTCTAAATATCTTCTAGGAGATTTTAAAAATTCAACTATTTCCTCTAGTTCTTCCTTTTCCTCATCTGCTCCTGCCACATCCTCAAATGTAACCTTCTTTTTGTCATTATTAGCAAGTTTAGCTCTGCTTTTTCCAAAATTCATAACTCCTCTATTGCCGCCACCTTGAGACTGTTGCATAAATACAAATAAAAATCCTACTAACGCAACGGTAATTAATATACTTGGTAGCCAACTAAACCACATAGGTGTTCTAGATGGTTGCTCATATTTTTCATCTATATAATATGATTTTGGATTTTGACTAATAAAATCATACAATCTTGCTTTATCTACACTAGCTTGTATTTGTTTATTATCTTTTAATTTAGCTACAACAGTACCATCTTGCTTTACTTGAATTTCTTTCACATTGTCTTTTTTCCATTCTTGAGTAAATGTTCCAAAGGATACTTTGCCTGTACTGGTTCCTGACTCCAAATAAGCCAAGGCTGCAAACATAACTAGCACAAGCACTATTATCCAAACTACTGCACCGGATATTTTCTTCATTCAAGGCCCTCCCCTCTTCTTATAGCTACTATAAAATTTTACCATATAGTAAATTCATTAACAATAAATCACTGCCAATAAATTATATTTAAATTTTTATTATTTTTTCATGGCTTCACATAATATATTTAATCTGCTATTTTTTATAAATTTCCTCTTTTAATATACCTACATAAGGAAACTGTCTATAATTTTCTGCATAATCCATGCCATATCCTACTAAAAAGTAATCTGGCACTTCATAACCTATATATTTTACACCTATATCAACTCTTCTTCTTTCTGCCTTGTTAAGCATACATACTATTTCTAAACTATTTGGATTTCTAGAGCTAAGATACTTCATAAGATACTTTAAAGTAACTCCTGTATCTATTATATCCTCTACTATAAGTACATCCTTTCCTTTTATCTCAAAATCTAAATCCTTTAGTATTCTTACAACTCCTGAAGTTTCAGAAGAATTTCCATAACTTGATACATCCATAAAATCTATATGACAAGGTATAGATATTTCTCTTATAAGGTCTGTCATAAACATAACAGAACCCTTCAATATTCCAATCAAAATTAAGTCCTTTCCTTTGTAATCATCACTTATTTTTCTAGCTAATTCCTTTGCCTTTTCCTTTAATTGTTCAGCATTGTATAGAACTTCTTTTACATCTTCTTTTCCATATGTAGGCATTTTTATTCCCCTCTCTTAAACTGAATTTTTAGTACTTTCTTTGTATTGTTGTCAATTTTAAATTTTTCGCTAATTCTATATCCAAATACCCATGCAATTTCATTTTCAAAGCATATTAGTGGTATTCTATCCCTTTTTTCCTTAGGAATTTTTAAATCCATAAATAAATCCTTTAATTTTTTTGTTCCCTTCATTCCAATCGGTTGAAACTTATCTCCTGGTTTCCTATATCTTAAAGTTATTTTTCCCTTTATCTTATCATAATCAAAATATTTAGTAAAATTATTTACTTTTAAATTATACTCTTGTTCTTTACTGCATATCTCCATCTCTAGAGAAATTTTATAGCCTTCTATTTTATAATTTTCACCTATTTCTAACATAAATTGTTTTTCTTCTCTCTCTATAGGAACATATTTATACAAATGAATGTCTCCATAATTATTTGCTACAATTATATTGTTAGGTAATGTAATTTGCTTCCCTGTGTCACCCTTTTGTATATGTATTATATCATATATATGTTTTGTCTCTAAATCATATAAATTACCCTTTAATTCATTTAATGCTATTCTTAAAACCCTAGACAATATGGCCTCATGTTCTTTAAATAATTCTTTCCTTAATATAATTCTACCACATTCTGAGCCACAATACTCCTTATATTTATCCTTAGCCGATAAATCTATGTATTCATTGTCTTTCCAAGTAAGATTTGCAAATCTGTTTATAGTATTAACTATATCCTTATTAAAGTTTTTCTCCATATAAGGTATCAGCTCAAGCCTTATTTTATTCCTTGAATATATGTTTTGTAAATTTGTTTTATCTATTCTAGCATTAATTCCATTATCTTCGCAATAACTTTCTATTTCCCCTCTGGTCAATCTTATTATAGGCCTCACAACTAAATTATCTCTAATGGGCTTTATGCCTACTGCTCCTGCTAAACCAGTACCTCTCATCAATCTCATAAGCACAGTTTCAGCTTGATCATTAGCATTATGAGCTACTGCAATCTTTTGAGCCTTAAGTTTTTCTTTTAATTCATAGAAAAATTCATATCTCTCTTCTCTTCCTGCAGTCTCACAGGATATATTTTTTTCTAAAGCTACTTTATTTATATCCACTCTTTTACTATAAAATTCTACATTTATTTTCTTACAATACTCTTCAACATATCTTTCATCATTATCTGCCTCTTCTCCTCGCAAACAATGATTTAAATGAGCCGCTGCTATTTCTATACCTAAATCCTCTCTAAGTAAATAAAGCATGTGTAGTAAGCACATTGAGTCTGGTCCTCCAGACACTGCTACTATTACTTTATCGCCTTTATGAAACATTTGGTATTCTCTAATAGTATTTAAAACCTTTTGTAACATTCAAACACTTCCTAAAAAAATTATATTTTTATAATAACCAATTATAACATAAATAAAGAATGAGCTTAAGTTTTTTTAGAACTTATTCCCATTCTATTAAAAAACATATATAAAAACAACCCCATATCCATGTTTTAATACAAATCATATACCTTTGAAACCATCACTGTCATATCATCCCTTACCTTTCCCTTGCTTAATTTTAGAGATTGCTCCATAAGTCCTTCAGCAATTTCTCTAGGGTTATTGCTATTGCTTTTTTCTAAATATTTAATTACCCAATCATTTTTTCCTACGTTTTCATTGTTATAGTCTATAACTCCATCTGTCAGCATTACTACAATATCACCATTTTGTAAATTAAACTTCTTTAAATCCACATCAACCTTATCTAATATTCCAATAGGAAGACTTTTAGACTCTATTACTTTTACATTATTAGCTTTCTTTATAAATGTTGACGCTGCACCTACTTTTATAAAATCCGCTTCACCGGTATATAAATTTACATTTGCTAAATCTACAGTGGAGAATTTCTCCTCTTCATAAAATTTTAATGACATAATAGAATTTACAGCATCAATAGATGTTCCTTCGCTAAAACCAGAATTCATAAAGTTCTCAATCATTTCTACCACAGCTGCACTTTCCTCACTAGCTTCTGGTCCAGATCCCATTCCATCACTCAATAGCATTAAATAATTTCCATCATTACCCTTACCAAAACTATAGCTATCTCCATTATACTCCTCTCCATCTTTACATTTTCTCTTCACATATGAGGATATATGATATTTAGGCATTTCTTTAAAGTTTATAGTGCATTCACCAGTATTAGCATCTATAAAACACCCTTCTTCCTCTATACACATACTTCTTCCAGTGACTTCATCTATTAATGGCAATATCTCTTTCACACATTTTTGCTTATTACCACAACTTTTCATCGCTAACTTTATAACGCTTCGTCCATTCTTATCTATAAAGCATGTAATATCCTCATATTTAATTTTTTCCTTATTTAATATCCTTATAACATCACGTTCTAATGCTACATTAAATCGAACACCATATGCAAAATCATTTGTGGCTTCTTTTATAGACTTTGCCATATTATTTATCTGCTCTGATAATATTTTTCTTCCTTCCTGTAACCGTATGTTTAAAAGTTCACTTATTACATAATTATTTGCTATCTCCTCTGTATTTTTTAATAATACTTCTTTATTTATACATTTTTTATCTATTTCCTTTGGAATTATTTTTCTTCCTTGCTGGTAATTCTGTATTAATTCTCCAAAAGCAGAATAGGTATAATGTAGTTCTCTATTCCAGCACATACCTTTCATACTACAATTACTACACACCCTATCAGCCAAGTTTTCTATTAAAGAAGTACTCTTGTTTTTCATACTTAAATTTTCATTTTTTGATAGGCGTCCTAAAGTTTCTGACATATTATCAAGTACCGATGAAAAACTATTTAATCTCTTTTCAAAAATCTTTTTAATTTTATTTATATACTCTTCACTAATATATTTTTGCTTTTCTTCTCTGTTAACTTCTAAACTTAGTTTTTCGTAAAACTTCCTAGGTATTAACAAAAATATTGCAACAGCTACTATAGGCTCTATAAGTTTAAAATTTTGAAAACTCCTAGAATACACTGTTACTATAAAGAAAGTTACTATAAAAGCAAAGGAAGTAAACCATCTTCCCATTTCTCGAAAAGCTCCTGCTATCAAGGCACACAAACCATAAATGCATGTATAGATGCTTATATCTTTTGCACCTAGTCCAATGATGGCTCCAAGGGCCACTCCTGTGGCAGTTCCAACACCACTTCCGCTTACGTAGGTTAAAATACTTATAAAAGTTAAAGATAAAACATTCCATAAAGATACTTTATAAATTTTTATTCCATAAGTACCTGCTAATACTAGTGATATAAATATAGCCATGGTTATCAATTCTTCACTACTATATAAATGCTTTGTATTTAATTCTTTAAAGCATAAAATGGAATGATCAATAATAAAATATAATGGAATAATACACGCCATTTCTAAAAAACAAAATAAAAAAGTTGTTCCTACAGGCTTTTTTAATATAAATAGTTGGTACATAATAAACTCTAAAAGTATTATTGAAAATGTAATTATAACCTTCTTACCTCTACTAATTCCCTTTAGAAGCCAAAATATCATAGCTATTAAGGATATAGCTATTAAATATCTTCCAACCTCTCCCACTGCATTATGTATCCAAACATAACCTAAAACACTGCCTGCACAAGGAATCAAAAACATATAATCCTCAAAATAATATAGCATGGCCACAAGAAGCGCAATACCAAAAGGAGCTATAGACTCCATTATAGCAACTCTGCTTATAAATAATGCTATAAAAAAGATACACACACCTTTAAATATTAAATTTGCATTTAAAGTTTTTTTTACCTCTTCCTTCTTTTGTACTCCAGATACTCTTTGGTACGGAAAAACATTTACACCGTATTGCATATTCACTCTCCCCCTACCTTAATTAATATCTAAATTATAACAAAAGATCGTGGTAATAATTGTCAATATTCCTGTTAAGAGAAAATTTATTTCAGACAATATAAAACATAAATCAGTATTTTTTACCATAAACTGTAATCTTATATTTCCTGCAATCTTACACTCTATATAACTTTTAAATACAACTTGTTAAATTAAACAGCACTTTGCCTCATATATTTTTCACATAAATAAGTTATATAAACAGAACTCTAACCTTCAGATGGAGTTTTTACTCCATCTGAAGGTTAGAGTTCGTTATCTAGGGACGTAGCTGCCGTTATCTCCCACTTTGTTAGAAGTGGGAGTGTTACGGCAGGTAGTCATGGGATAAAAAAGTCGTTATATATACTCTTTTGATAGGATTTAGGGGAATTTTTATTAGATAAATTTGAAATGTCATATTTACAAAAAAATAAAAAACCTCACTATGATTGTGAGGTTTTACATGGTAGCGGAAATAGGACTTGAACCTACGACACTTCGGGTATGAACCGAATGCTCTAGCCAGCTGAGCTATTCCGCCATGTGGTTGCGGGGATAGGACTTGAACCTATGACCTTCGGGTTATGAGCCCGACGAGCTACCAGCTGCTCCACCCCGCGACATTTTGGTGCTGAAGACCGGAATCGAACCGGTACGGTGTTTTAGCACCGCAGGATTTTAAGTCCTGTGCGTCTGCCAGTTCCGCCACTCCAGCGTATTAATTTTTAAATTTTTGGTTGCGGGGACAGGACTTGAACCTGTGACCTTCGGGTTATGAGCCCGACGAGCTACCAGCTGCTCCACCCCGCGACATTTTGGTGCTGAAGACCGGAATCGAACCGGTACGGTGTTTTAGCACCGCAGGATTTTAAGTCCTGTGCGTCTGCCAGTTCCGCCACTCCAGCGTATTAATTTTTAAATTTTTGGTTGCGGGGACAGGACTTGAACCTGTGACCTTCGGGTTATGAGCCCGACGAGCTACCAGCTGCTCCACCCCGCGACATTTTGGTGCTGAAGACCGGAATCGAACCGGTACGGTGTTTTAGCACCGCAGGATTTTAAGTCCTGTGCGTCTGCCAGTTCCGCCACTCCAGCATATTATTATGCCTATAATAAATATTATATTAATGCAACCAAAAATTCAATGCAATTGCCCTTACAATGATTAAGCAAATGGTAGCGGAAATAGGACTTGAACCTACGACACTTCGGGTATGAACCGAATGCTCTAGCCAGCTGAGCTATTCCGCCATGTGGTTGCGGGGATAGGACTTGAACCTATGACCTTCGGGTTATGAGCCCGACGAGCTACCAGCTGCTCCACCCCGCGTTATTTGGTGCTGAAGACCGGAATCGAACCGGTACGGTGTTTTAGCACCGCAGGATTTTAAGTCCTGTGCGTCTGCCAGTTCCGCCACTCCAGCAAGCCTTGCTTAATCTCAAGGACAGATTTTATTATATAGTATATATACATTCATGTCAACAACTTTTTAAAATATTTTTTAATTTGTAACTGAATCCCCTCTATTTACTCCTACCTTACCTCTTACTTCTTGCTTATTACTTTTTACTTCTTATTTATTACTTTTTACTTATTACTTCTTATCTATTACTTCTTACCTAGCACCTAGCAATTGTACCATAAATAAAAGGGCTATTAAAGCCTTTATTTCCACTTTAATAAGCCCTTGATATTCTTTTAAATACTACATACTAGAACCTCTTTTATTGCGACCACCATTTCTCATATTTTGGTGCTTCTTTATATCCTGGAACTTTTCTTCACTTTCTTTTAAAAACTTTGAAATTCTATCTTCAAAGTTTACAACTTCATTTTTCGCCTTCTCCTTTTGCCAATCAATTTCTACTGGTCTAGCAGTTTTCTTAACTTGATTAGCTTGCTTTATTGAAAGACTCATTCTTCCATTATCATCTATGGAAAGAACCTTAACTTTAACTTTATCTTTTTCCTTTAGATGCTTGCTTACATCCTTTACATATGATTCTGAGACTTCAGAAATATGTACTAACCCTGTTTTTCCCTCCACTTCTACAAATGCACCAAAATTAGTTATATTTACCACTGTACCTTCTGCAATACTTCCTACTTTTAAGGTCATGTTAAAAAGACTCCTCCTTAATAATATAATGTTCTATAGAAAATAAATTTAAAAACTAAATTAAACTACTTTGAAGTTTCTTTTGATGAATTATTAATTACAGGAGTTTCTCCTTTTTTAATAAAGTTTAGCTTTTCACGAGCTATTTTTTCTATATAGTTATCGCTTTTAGACATATTTACTTGATCCTGTAATTCATTATTTTTTTTCTTAAGAGTACTTAACTCTTGTTTCTTTTGGTTGTTTTCCTCTTTAATCTTTGCAATTGTCACTTGTTGACTTATAAAAATACCTAATATATAAACCACCAGTACAGCAACTATTACTTTTTTAAAATTAATTTTTTTCCTCATAGCCCCTACCCTTTTCATTTAATAGTATAAAATACATATATATATATTTTAAGTTGCTTTTACTTTTTATTCAAGTTATTTTTATACTTTTTATTTTTTTTTTCTTTTTTAAAAAATATATGAAAAAAACACCCTATTGTATAAGTAAAAATATTAAATGTTACACGTATTATTTTACCCATAGCTTTGTTAATTTTATTTATGCTTTTATAAAAATATCTACTAAACAACTTTAAATAAGCAAATATTCCAAAAGCTATATACATATAGCATTGCACACCCATGTAAGCATAGTTTGTAGTAAACAAAAATATAAAAACAACTATAGCTGCAAATATCCAAAAAAGTATATCCTGTATGAACAGTATTATTTTATTATTACAAGTTCCCCTTATAGTTCTATATACATCAAATAAAACTCCTGTCAATACCCCTGCTAAAATATTATATAAAAGTAATTGCAATTGAGACGTAGTTGATAATATCATGCTCTTACTTGAATAGCTTGCTTATGATGCTGTCGCTATCCTTTTTCTTTTCTTTATTCATATAGACGCAGGAGTCAATTGTTCCTATTATCACCAGTTCACCATTTTGAACATCTAACTTATTCATCTTTAGGTTATTCCCTCTTACTTTTAATTGTCCTAACTCAGTGGTTAAATCTATTTCTTCTTCATTAAAACTTATAACTTCTTGGACACCTGTAAGGCTTAACCTCTTTCTACTGTCTAAATTCAAAATGCTTTTATGATCTTGTATTTTAATTTCTTTTTTTATCTCCATTTAAATCCTCCTATAATCCTATAGTATCTATACTTAATATATGATTATAGGTATATCATTAGTACCTTTACTCTATTATTTGATACATTTCTTTAGCTGCTTCTTTTTTAACATGTTCTGCTATATTAATTATCTTAGCTTTTAATTTACCCTTTGCAAATTCTATTTCTATTATATCCTCTTCATTTACCTCAGTACTAGGTTTTGCAACTTTACCATTAATCCAAACTCTTCCGCTTTCACAAGCTTCTTTTGCTATGGTTCTTCTTTTGATTATCCTTGATACTTTAAGATATTTGTCTAATCTCATTTAATTCTCCCCCTTGTACAATATGGTTACCCCAAATTATTGTTTATTATTTCTTACTTTAAAGAAAAAACCTAGATTTGCATCTAGGTTTTTCTTTATGTAGCCAATATTATCTAGTAATTACTTATTTACTCTGTCTTTGAACTCTTTTCCTGCTTTAAATACTGGAACAATTGATGCTGGAATTGTTATTTCCTCTTTAGTTCTTGGATTTCTTCCAACTCTTTCAGCTCTTTCACGAGTTTCAAAAGTTCCAAATCCTATTAATTGAACCTTTTCACCTTTTTCTAATGTTTCTTGTACGCTTTCTATGAATGCCTTTAATACTGCTTCTGCATCCTTCTTAGTTAATTTACTCTTTTCTGCCATACTAGCGATTAATTCTGCTTTGTTCACTTTTGTTACCTCCTTAAATAATTAGAGTACGCTATTGAATAAGCATATTCTTCATTTTTTTTTAAATTCCTTCTAAAATTTTATTAATTTTTTAATAATTTTGCTTGATTCCAGAATTCATCCATTTGTTCTAATGTCATTTCTTCTAGAATTAGGCCATTTTCAATGGCTTTATCTTCTATATACTGAAATCTTTTTATAAATTTATATATAGTATAATTTAAAGCATCTTCTGGGTCAATGTCAAGAAATCTAGCAACATTTACACATGCAAATATTAAATCTCCTAGTTCTTCTTTTATTTTACCCTTATTATTGCTTTTATATACATTTTTTACCTCGTAAAATTCTTTTATAATTTTTTCAAAAGCAGGCTCCACAGAATCCCAATCAAATCCTACCTTAGCTGCCTTTGCTTGCACCTTATTAGCTCTCATAAGAGCTGGTAACATCTTTGGTATATGCTTTAATGAATCTGTATAGCTAACTAAACCTTGCTCTTGTTTCTTTATTTTATCCCAATTATCTAATACTTGCTCGGAATTGTCTACTTTTATATCTCCAAATATATGAGGATGCCTATTGATCATCTTGTTACATATAACTTTTATAACATCGTTTATATTAAAGTATCCCTCTTCTTCTCCAAGCTTTGAGTGAAATATTACTTGAAGTAATACATCCCCTAACTCTTCCACTAATTTATCTTCATCTTGTTCCTCTATTGCCTCTATAACTTCATAGCATTCCTCTATTAGACATTTTTTTAAAGTTTCATGATTTTGTTCCTTATCCCAAGGGCATCCATTTTCTCCCCTAAGTATATCCATTATTTCTTTTAAATCATAAAAATCCATTGTAGTATTCAAATCTTTAGGCACATATATAGAAGTTAAATAATCTATATCTTCCTGTCTATCAAGCTCATATACTTTTATTTTTCTTATGCTTTCTAAACCCTTCACTCCTGCTGCCCTAACAAAATATATATCAGTGTCATCATTGTAATAATCTAATAAAGCTAATTTAACCTCTGAAGCTATAAACCTATTATATACTTGTGTTATTATAAGTCCAACCCTTTTATCTAATATCTGCTTTTTTATATCAAAAGCATCAATTATCTTAACACCTTCTATAGGATCTAATTTAAGACTTTCCATTAGAGCATCTACAAAGCTTACTGCTGGTAATATTTCACTATCTATTCCCTTAGTTTCACAAATTCTATTTAATATAGTCACAGATTTTTCTGCTACCAAAGGGTGACCCGGTACCGCATAAACTATATCTTCTTTATACTCCATGCTTTTATTAACCAAGTCTTCTGCAATAGACTTATATACCTCATCAAAATTCTCACATTTTTCGTACAGCTCATCATAAGCTTGAAAGTTTACACCTAGATTTTTTATATATTCCACTGTAGGGTGTTTAACAGTTCTCAAATACACATGCTTTGACTTCTTTAATAATTCTATAACTCCCACAGTAAGTGCATCTGGAGCTCCTGGACCTAAACCTACTATTTTAATCATAGCCTTACCCTCTTTTATTTCTATTTTCTCATGAATCTCTTTTTAAAACTTTTATAACTAAATATACCCAAAGCGCATATTAATATTCCATAAACTACTATACCAGCTAATATTGCTGAAAGGCAAGAAATATTTATGCTCATTGTATAATTATATACGTACTTATAAATAAATACAACAAAAAATGTCATTATTACCGATGCATATAAAGGTTTTATCATAACTTGATAATAATTTACGGATATATTTAAATGTTTTTTAAGTACTTTCAGATTAAGTAAAGCCGCTGCAATATATCCTAAAATACTCCCAATCACTGCTCCATATACATTTATGGCTGGTATAGAAACTAAATAAAAAGTTACCAATGACTTTATTATGCATCCTATAAACAAATTTATTACTGGTTTTCTAAAATTCCCTGTCCCTTGAAGAATTGATGTAGTAGTTTGTGCCATTATTATAAATGGAATTGATATACTTAAATACTGTAATATATGGTACCCGCCTACTTGCTTGTTAAATACTAAATTTAAAATAGGATGGGCCATAAAGTATAATCCAAAAAATGAAGGTATGGATATAATAAAAGAAATTTTCAATGCAGTCTCTACTTTTCTTTTAACTTCCATTCTTCTATTTAAAATAAAAGCTTCTGAAATTATAGGAACTAAGGAACTGCCTAAAGCAACAGACAAGCCTAGTGGCACATTTATAAGCACAGATGCTTTTCCTGTAAGCTGACTATATAATACAGTGGCTTCCTTAGAAGTAAATCCTGCTTGTAAAAGTTTTTGAGGTACTAGTATTGAGTCTACCAAGCTCATTACCCCTCCTACTGCTGCTCCTAATGAAATAGGTATAGCTATGCTTAAAAGCTCCTCCATAATTCCCTTATCTCTCATTATAAGTCCTCTATAAAATTCTTTTCTTACCCTCACATATTTACTGCACAAATATAGGTCTGAAATAATTCCCCCTGCCGCTGCTCCTAAAGCTGCACCTGCTGCTGCAAACTCTATTCCCTTTGGCATTAATAAATAAGCAAGTCCAACTCCAACCACTACTCTTCCTACCTGCTCTAACATTTGAGAAACTGCTGTTGGATTCATATTTTGAAGCCCTTGAAAAAAACCTCTTAAACAGCTCATAATTGCTATAAATACTGGTGCTATAGCTATAGCAATTAGAGCATAATATGCCTTAGGATCCCACTTCAGGGCATAAACTATATTTTTAGAAAAAGCCAATAAGCTCCCTGTAAAACCTATGCTTAAAATACCCATCAAAACTACTGAATCTCTTAGAACTTGTACCGCACCACTTCTATCATTAATTGCATTTCTTTCAGAAACCATTTTTGATACTGCTATGGGTATTCCTGATGACACTGCTATAAATACTGCGTATAAAGGATATGACATTTGGTAATACCCCATCCCCTCGTCTCCAATTAAATTTTGCACTGGTATTCTAAAAAATATACCTATAAATCTTGTAAATACACTAGCAAGCCCTAAAATTAAAGTTCCCTTTACTAGCGACTGTTTCTTCATACACTCCCCAACCCCTAAAAAATACTATATTTAATGATATTTTTAATTTTTTTCTAATATTACTCATGATATTATTTTAAAAATGAATATTTATTTATTTTTTTGTCTATAATCTAAAATGAAAAAAATAAATGGCAGATAAACTGCCATTTATTCCATTTGTTTTCCTAAGAAGGTTGATGCTGTTTGAGCTAATTTAATCTCTAAATCAGGAGTATCCTTATTTTCTTCTTTACTGATTAAGATTACTGCCCCAATAGCATCCCCTTCTGCTATTATAGGAGCTACCACCTCACCAAAATATTTTCCTTCTACCTCCTCATCTTCATACAAAGGCACTAATTTATCCTTATCTAAAACTACATTCTTTCTAGCTTCTATTATTTCACCTAATTCATTACTTATTTTCTTATCTAAATACTCCTTTTTAGTGGTTCCACTTACTGAAACCATATTATCTCTGTCGCATATTATTACTATGTTACCAGTAGACTGATTTAATGCTTCAGCATATTCATTAGAAAAACTTGTAAGCTCATTAATAGGAGAATATTTCTTTAAAATTATTCCTCCTTCTCTATCTGTAAATATCTCCAATGGATCTCCTTCTCTTATTCTTAAAGTTCTTCTAATTTCTTTTGGTATAACAACTCTTCCTAGATCGTCTATTCTTCTTACTATTCCTGTTGCCTTCATTTGTTTAATTACCTCCTTAAAATTAAAGTATATAAAATTACTTGTACTCATATTATTTTTCTAAATATGAAATTTTATACACAAATGTTATGTAATAGCCCCTATAATACAAAAAAAGATACCTAAAGGCCCTGTATTAGCCTTTAGGTATCTTTAAAATAAAAATTTATTAATATTATAGATTTTTTTCATAAAGCTTTATTTTAGCATCATTTTTCCATTTTTCTAGTATTTCTTTCCATTGGGATTGTTTCTTACTTTCTGAAACCATCTTATTTATTTCACTTTTTACTTGATCATATTTTTTAATTGGATATTCTTCCTTTTCAATACACTTAATTATATGCCATCCAAATTGAGTTTTTATAGGTGATGATATTTGTCCCTTTGAAAGAGCTTGTGCTGCAGTCATAAACGTTTTATCGTAGTTTGCATCATTGTAATTAATAAATCCTAGATCTCCACCCTGTTCATTTGCTGCTTTATCTGTGGATACTTCTTTAGCTACTTTAGCAAAATCTTCTTTTTTATCCAATCTTTCCTTTGCCTTTTTAGCTTCCTCTTCTGTTTTAACTAAAATATGTGCCACATGTATTCTATTTGGTTTTTCTGTAAATTCTACCATGTGGGAATCATAATATTCTTTTGTTTCCTTTTCTGTAGCCTTTACATCCTTCATAGCAGCTTCATATACCTTAGGAACTACAACTCTTATTCTTAAGAAATTTTTTAAAGTTTTTTCTGTAAAACCACCTGCAGTCATTTCTTTCTTAAATTCCTTATCATCTTTATAATTCTTCTTTATAGCATCAAATTGTTTATTGACTTCTTCCTCTATTTTCTTTTCATCATATACCTTAAGTTCTTTTGCCTTTTGCATAATAACCATTTCCATAGTTAATTCATCTAATACACTTTTTCTAGTTTCCTTTAATTGTGATTTAGCTTCTTCATTTTTTTCATAGTCATTACCATATTTAGCTTTAGCACTTTCTATAGCTTTTACCATTTGAGGATATTCATCCACTTCTCCCCTAGTTATCTTTTCTCCTTTTACTTTAGCTACTGTTGATTTTTGAACTCTCTCCGGAGTTTTTTCTATTAAATTACATCCTGCTATTGATAACATACATGTTCCTAGCAACACTGATGCAATTATTTTCTTAACCTTTTTCACAATACATTCCTCCTATTTTCTCATCCATAAATAGACTCATAAATTAATTCTATCATAAAACTAGTCCTTTTCAACTAATTTACTTATAAACTCAACCATTTCTTTCATAATTTTTACTATTTTTTCTCTTTTCACTCCCTTAAGCTTATATGCTACAGCTGGCTTTTCTCCAATCTTAAACAATATATCCTTGCCATACTTATCCATAACATTCCTAACAAGCTTTTGGTTAAAATATGTTTTGTTATGAAACCTAAATACTAATTCATCCTTCTCATCTACTATTTCTTCTATTCCACACTTGCTACCTAAAGCCCTGCTATAAGATATGTCTATTAAATTATTAACCGCTTCTGGTATATCAGAATATCTATCCTCTATCTCTTCTTGTACATCTAACATATCATCATAAGAGTCTATAGCTGCTATCTTTTTATATATTTCTATCTTTTGAGTTTCGTCTTTTATATATGTTCCAGATATATATGCATCTACATTAACTTTTATATCTGTCTCTACCTTTTCCTTCTCTATATGGCCCTTTAATTGTCTAACAGTTTCCTCTAGCATTCTGCAATATAAATCATACCCTACCGCAGCCATATGACCATGTTGCGCAGAACCCATCATATTACCAGCACCTCTTATTTCAAGATCCCGCATGGCTATTTTAAATCCTGAGCCTAGCTCTGTAAAATCTTTAATAGCCTTTAGTCTTTTTTCTGCTACTTCAGTTAACGCTTTATCCTTTCTATAAGTAAAGTAAGCATATGCTATTTTATTAGAACGTCCTACCCGTCCCCTCAATTGATATAATTGAGATAAACCCATTTTATCTGCATCATATATAATCATAGTATTTACATTTTGTATATCAATACCTGTTTCTATTATAGTAGTGCAAATTAATAAATTTATCTTTCCATCCATGAAATCCATCATAACCTGCTCTAATTCTCTCTCTGTCATCTGCCCATGGGCTATGCCTATAGAAGCTTCAGGTACCAATTTACTTAAGTACCCTGCCATATCCTTTATGTTTTTCACCCGGTTATATACAAAGAAAACCTGTCCATCCCTGCTTATTTCTTTTATTATAGCATCTCTCATCAATTGCTCATTAAATTCTACCACATAGGTCTGTACTGGATATCTATCTTCTGGCGGAGTTTCTATTACACTTATATCTCTAACCCCTGTTAAAGACATATGCAATGTCCTAGGTATAGGTGTGGCTGTTAATGTCAATACATCTATATTCTTTTTCATTTCTTTTATTTTTTCTTTATGAGTAACCCCAAATCTTTGTTCCTCATCTATAATTAAAATACCTAAATCCTTAAACTTTACATCCTTTTGTAAAATTCTATGAGTACCTATTAAAATATCCACATTTCCTTCTTTTACACTTTTTAAAGTATTTTTTTGTTGTGCTGATGTTCTAAATCTACTTATCATATCTATCTTTATAGGAAAATCAGAAAATCTTTTTATAATGTTATTATAATGCTGTTCTGCTAATATGGTAGTAGGAACTAAAAATGCTACCTGTTTTCCCTCCATTACAACCTTAAAAGCAGCCCTTAAAGCTACTTCTGTCTTACCGTAACCTACATCCCCGCAAAGTAATCTATCCATTGGCTTGTTGGATTCTAAATCCCCTTTTATATCTTCTATTGCAGTTAATTGGTCCGGTGTTTCCTCGAAGGGAAATTCCTCTTCAAATTGTTTTTGCCATACTGTATCTTTACCATATTTATTACCCTTCACCGTGGACCTTATAGCATAAAGCTTAATGAGCTCTTCCGCTATGTCATTTATAGATTTTTTAACTTTGTTTTTAGTTTTATTCCATTCATTGCTACTTAATTTATTTATTTTAGGAGCTTTTCCCTCGCTACCTATATATTTTTGAACAAGATCTAGCTGCTCTACTGGCACATAGAGTTTATCATCTTTGTCGTACTCCAATTCTAAATAATCTCTTTTATGTCCCTGTACATCTAAATGCTTTATTCCTTTATATATACCAATACCGTGATTAGCATGTACTACATAGTCTCCCAGCCTAAGTTCTGAAAAACTCTTTATTTTACTTACGCCTTTTCCTTTTACCTGCTTTTTCTTTAACTTTCTTTTAGACTCTCCGAAAACTTCCTTATCAGATATAACACAAAGTTTTATTTCATCAGCCTGAAAACCCTTAAGAAGACTTCCAGAAGTAATAACCACCTGAGATACTTTTATTTCCTCCAGTTCTTCACTGTAAAAACTTTCAATGCCCATTTCCCTTAAAGTGTTTACTAATCTTTGTCCTCTTGTTTTAGTTCCTGATAATATTACGGTTGCATAGCCTTTACTCTTTTTATCCTTTATGTCATCTATTAAAAGCTCTAGCTGCCCATGATAGTTACTTAAGGTTACAGCAACAAAATCTACTTCTTTAATGTATTTTATAGTATCATTTGGCTTTTTAATAGAATCTATAGTTATAAACAAATTGTTTTTTAAACGTTGAATTGTTTCTTCTTTAGAAAATAGCAAGTCCCATTGTCTAGATAATATACTTGCCCTTTGAAAAAAGTTTTTATAATCCTCTTCAAATTCAAAATACACACTATCTAGTTTACCTATACATCTCTTAGCATCATCTAATATTATAAACGGTTCATTTATATAATCTAATAGTGATGCCTTCTTTTCATAAAAATATGGTATAAAACTCTCAATATTGTCAAACTTCCAAGTTTCTTTTAAATACTCTAAATTTTTATTAGTTGCTTTAATCAAATTTTGTAGATTATCTTTTAGTTCTTTACCATTAAAATTACCTTTTGCTTTTTCCAAGTCTTCTAAAATACCCTTATATCCCCTATCTAAATCCTCTGGAGTAAGTATTACTTCTTTAGCTGGAAATATTTCTATAGAATTTACTTTTTCTATACTTCTTTGTGTCTCCAAATTAAAAGTTCTTATAGAATCTATTTCATCACCAAAAAGCTCTATTCTATAAGGACTTGATGCTATAGGAGGATATATATCCACAATGCCTCCTCTTATTGAAAACTGTCCCTTTCCATCCACCGAAGGAGTTCTTTCATAGCCGCTTTCAACAAGCTTTTTTATAAGTGTATCTAATTCCACATTGCTACCTGTAGAATATTTTAGAGTATATTTTTTAAATAATTCTATTGGAGTATACAATGAGGTAAGTGCTTCTACTGTAGTAATTATTATTTTCTTTCCTCTTCTGAGCATTTCCCTTATAACTTTTAGTCTTTCCCACCTTAAATCACCTGACAAAGCATATATGTTATAAAATACTGTTTCTTTAACAGGAAAATAGTATGCATTGTTTGTGTAAAAAGATATATCTTCATATAAGTTTCTTGCCTCTATATCGCTATGAGTTAATATTAAAATGTTCCTATTTAATTCACTATAAATACCATTTATTAAATAACTTCTACTTGAATCTGCTACCCCATATATTTCTATAGGACCCTTTTCTGTTTCTATATTTTGAACTATATCCTTAAACTTCTTATTTTCCATTAAAGGCTTCATGAGCCCTTGTAATTTCATATAAAACACCTCTCAAGATTTAAATCTTATAAATTTATACCATTAAACTGATTCATTGCCTCATTTATTCCCTTAGTTACTATACCCTCTGCCGCATCTGCAGCTACCATTATGATCTTTTCTATTTTTTCTCTCTCTTCTTTAGAAAACTTACCCAAAACATGCGAAACTAACTCCCCTTTTGGAGAGCCTGCACCAACCTTAATTCTATTGAATTTATCTGAGTTTAAATTAGCTATTATGCTTTTAATTCCATTATGTCCACCAGCACTGCCAGCGGATCTCAGTCTAATTCTCCCCACTTCTAAACTTATATCATCATATATAACTATAATATTGTCACTTTTGATTTTATAAAAATTTACAGCTTCAATAAGACTTTCTCCGCTTAAATTCATATAAGTCTGAGGCTTCATTAATATTACCTTTTCATTACCTATTAACCCTTCACCGCATATACTCTTAAATTTTTTCCTATTTAACTGAATATTATACTTATCTCCAATACAATCAAT
Source organism: Haloimpatiens lingqiaonensis (assembly GCF_901447495.1). Lineage (GTDB taxonomy): Bacteria > Bacillota > Clostridia > Clostridiales > Clostridiaceae > Haloimpatiens > Haloimpatiens lingqiaonensis. Next base: position 41,083 of record NZ_CABDWS010000006.1, on the reverse strand, counting down.
AACCTCAAATCCAAGATTATGTCTTGTCCTCTCATATTCCTTACCAGGATTTCCTAATCCAATTATTAAATACATAATTACCTCCACTGATATTTTACATGTTTCACATATATTTTAGTATATATTAGCATTTTTTATATAGCAAGTTGTATTAAAATTCTTATTTTAGAGTATATTAAACATTAAATTAAACAGCATGCCGATTAATCCAGCTGCTGTTTAATTTGTTTTTATATATTTTAAATGTTTTATATTACTCTGCCTCAGATAATCTTATTTTATATTTTTCCGTCTCACCATTTCTCCACACTTTACAGGATACCACATCTCCTACTTTATGTTCAAATAGTATCGCTGACAGATCTGAAAAACTTTTTATCTTTTTATTATCAAATTCCGTCAATATATCTCCTGCCTGTATCCCTGATTTCTCTGCTCCAGAGTTAGGAACTAATTTAGTAACATAAACTCCTTCTATTCCACCAGTAGCCTGTGGATTAACAGTGCCACCATATATGCCCATTATAGGTCTTATAACCTTACCATTTTTCATAAGTTGATCAATAATTCCCTTAGCTTCATTTATAGCTATAGCAAAACCCATTCCTTCTGCATTAACCTGTGCTCCTAACTTCAAACTATTTATTCCTATTACTTCGCCATTTTCATTACATAAAGCCCCTCCACTATTACCAGGGTTTATGGCTGCATCTGTCTGAAGTACTTTATATACTGCTTCTCCTGATACTATTTTTCTATTTAAAGCACTTATTATTCCTGCTGTAACAGAACCTGCAAACTCCTCTCCAAGTGGATTGCCTATTGCTACAGCTAAATCTCCTACTTTCATTTTAGAGGAATCACCAAATTTTGCTACAGGTAAATTTTTAGAATTTACCTTAATAACTGCTAAATCTGACTTAGGATCCTTACCTACCACCTTAGCTTCTAATTCTTTTCCACTGGATAACTTTACTGTTAATTTAGTAGCACCTTCTATTACATGATTGTTAGTAACAATATACCCCTCTTCATTAAAAATTATACCTGAACCAGTACCTTGTTTTACATCTCCAAAAAAACCTTCTGCTCTATTACTTATAGCTACTACTGCAGGTCCAACAGTTTCTGCTACCTTATTTATAGGATTAGCGTTAATAATACGTGTGGTAGCATCATTGCTGTTATTTATACTTTTAGCAGGTGTTTCTTTTGTTTTATCAGCCCCTTGAGAATATTTATTTTCAACTACATAATTTGCTGTGGCAGCTCCTGATATCATTGCTACTAGTACGAAAATTATAAAGTATATTATTTTTTTAAAGATACCATTTTTCTTGTTTTTCCTAAACTTTATGTGATAATTGTTATATTCATCAGTCACTAATCCACCGTCATTTTCTTTATACTCACCCATACACACTACCTCCCGACTTAGTAATTTATAATTTAATTTTAATATACTATAATTTAATTTATAAAGTTTTATGAAAGGTTTAATTTTTTGTTAAAGTGAATGTAAACTCTACCCCATTTTCTTTATTTTTTACCCATATATCTTCTCCTAATTGTGATAATATACTCCTTACTATAGACAATCCTAAGCCAGTACTTATCTTAGAGGATCTAGCTTTATCAGCTTTGTAAAATCTATCCCAAATATGATTTAAATCTTCATCATTAATATTAGGTCCGCTATTAAACACACTAATATAAGCTTTTTTACCTTTACTTTTTGTGGTTATTTTAATCTGACCACCCTCATTTACATATTTCAGTGCATTATCTATTATATTAGTTATTATCTGTATAGTCCTATCCCTATCTGATAAAACATACAATTCCTCTTGTTCAAAACACACATCTACTTTTAATCCTTTATTTCTTATGCGAGTTTCAAATTTTATCACTGCAAGCCTTATTATTTCATTTAAATTTAACTCCCTTACCTTCAATGAAAATCTTCCTGATTCTATAGCTGATAAATCCAATAAATCATTCACTAACCTGGTAAGCCTTCCTATTTCTTCATAGGCTATAGATAGATAATAGTTTTTTTTATCTTCTGGTATTATTCCATCTAACATACCGCCTATAAAGCCCTTTATAGATGTTATGGGTGATCTTATTTCATGTGATACATTAGAAATAAACAATCTTCTATTATTCTCTACCTTTTCCAAAGAATCTGCCATAATATTAAAAGAATTAGCTAATTCCCCTATTTCATCATTAGATTTAATGTCTACTCTTTTGTCCACTTCACCTTTTGAAATTTTTCTTGCTACGCAATTAATTTGTGCCAAAGGCTTTATTATAATTTTCTGCGAGAAATAATATATAACTATACAAGACACCACAATAGCCAATATAGCGGAGGCCCATATAATTTTATATACGTTTTTTAATGCATACTTTATATTCTCTAAAGAAGTGTGCATTATTATTGTGCCTTTAAAACCATTTCCTTGGTCTATTGGTATTTCAATGGTATGTACAGGAACGGAAAATAAATTTCCGTAATTACCCTTTTTCTCTATAAATCTTTTTAACCTTAACTCTTTTAAATCACTAGTTAATATTTGCTTTCCTAAAATACTTTTGTATTTTTCATTGGATACAGCATACACATACCCATATTTATCAGTAAGCCATATATCTACCTTAAGATAATCTCCTATTAGTTTTAGTTGCTTATTCATTTCATAGTAAGAAATATCCCCATACATATACTGTACTGCAGAATCTCCTATTAATGCTGCTTTTTCAGCCAGTTCATTTTTATTCTGCTCAAAATAATAATTTTCAAACCACAGTGATAAAACTGTTGCAAGAATGGTAAAACTAATGGCTATTATTATGGTATAAGTGGCAACCATTTTAGAAAATAAACCTTTTTTCATCCTTATTTCACCTCAAATTTATAGCCCACACCCCATACAGTTTCTATTTTCCAGCTAATGCCACCTTCTAATTTTTCTCTAAGTCTCTTTACATGTACATCTACAGTCCTAGAGTCTCCCGGATAATCATAACCCCATACTTCACAAAGCAATTGTTCTCTAGTAAACACCCTATTCTTATTACTTGCTAAATAATATAACAATTCAAACTCTTTAGGAGGCATCTTTATTTCTTCTCCATTGTAAATTACCTTATATGAATTAATGTCTATCATTAAATCCTCAAAATTTAAAACCTCTTTGTTTACACTTTCAGAATTATATCTTCTTAATACTGCCTTCACCCTTGCTAACATTTCTTTAGGTTCAAAAGGTTTAACTATATAGTCATCAGCACCTAATTCTAATCCTAGAACCTTATCAAAAGTTTCTCCCTTAGCTGTTAACATTATTACTGGAGTTGAACTATCCCTTCTTATCCATTTTAGTACATCTATACCATCAATATTAGGTAACATTATGTCTAAAAGTACTAAATCAGGTTTATACTCTACAAACTTTTCCTCAGCAGCCTTCCCATTATGTACGCAAATAGTATTATATCCTGAACTCTCTAAATACATTTTGATTACTTCACATATATTCTCATCATCATCAACAATTAATATTTTGCCTATGCTTCCTTCCATTTTTCTCAACCTCCTATATATTAAGTATTCGAATATTATTTTACACATTTATTTAATTTTAATTTACCATAAAATCATTTATATATTGTAGTTTTAATTAAAAATTTACAAATATTTCACCTTATATACAAATAGGCATGCAATATCATAAGTTTCTTATAATATTGCATGCCTAAAATATATTAATATGTACTATAAAACTCTCTAGTCTTCAAATAATTTGCTTACTGATATATCTTCATATATTCTTCTTATAGCTTCTGCAAACATTGGTGCTACAGATAAAGTAGTAAATTTATCTAATTGCTTATCTTCTGGTAAATCTATAGTATTTAGCATAACTAATTTCTTTATTGCAGATTTTTCAATTCTTTCTATTGCTGGACCTGATAATACAGCATGACTACAACATGCATAAACTTCTTTTGCACCTAAATCAACTAAAGCATTAGCTCCATTAGTTATAGTTCCTGCAGTATCTATCATATCATCTAACAATATAACTCTTTTGCCTTTAATATCTCCTATTACATTCATAACTTCAGAAACATTAGCCTTTGGTCTTCTTTTGTCAATTATAGCTATTGGACAATGTAATCTGTCAGCAAATTTTCTAGATCTAGCTACGCTTCCTAAGTCTGGAGAAACTACTACTACATCATCTTGTTCTTGGAATCCATTTTCAATGAAGTGCTTAGCCAAAGTAGCTGCTCCCATTAAATGATCCACTGGAATATTAAAATATCCTTGTATTTGTGCTGCATGTAAATCCATAGTAAGTACTCTATCGGCACCTGCTGCTGTTATTAAATCAGCAACTAATTTAGCTGTAATTGGATCTCTTGCTTTTGCTTTTCTGTCTTGTCTAGCATATCCATAATAAGGCATAACCGCTGTTACTCTTCCTGCAGATGCTCTCTTGAAGGCATCAATCATTATTAAAAGCTCCATTAAATTATCATTTACTGGTGCGTTTGTTGATTGAACTACAAATACATCTGCTCCTCTTACAGTTTCACCTATGTTTACAGAAATTTCTCCGTCACTGAAAGTAGAAACTACTGCGTCTCCAACCTTTAATCCTAATATACCTGCAATTTCTTCTGCAAGCTTAGGGTTAGAATTACCTGTGAATATTTTTATATTTTTGCCATGGGTTATCATTATGTGAACCTCCTTATATTTATTTCCTTAAACCTTTTTTGTCTACCCAGCCTTCTTTGTTTACTTGTTTTGCTCTTCCTATAGCAAGGGCTCCTTCAGGTACCTTTTGAGTTATAGTAGAACCTGCTGCTATATATGTATTGTCTTCAACTTCCACTGGTGATACTAAATTTGTATTACATCCTATGAAAGCATTGTTTCCTATTATTGTTTTATATTTTTTCTTTCCATCATAGTTAACTACAACAGTTCCGCATCCAAAATTACATCCACTGCCTACTTCTGCATCACCTATGTAAGTTAAATGTGAAACCTTAGTGCCATCACCAATAGTAGATTTCTTAATCTCAACAAAATCGCCAATTCTAGCTTTTTTACCTATAATGCTTTCTGGTCTTATATATGCAAATGGACCAACAGTAGTGTTTTCCCCTACTTTACTATCCAATATTACTGAACTTTGGATAGTTACATTATTTTCTATTATACTGTCTTTTATTCTAGAATTAGGATATAAAACACAAGACTCTCCTATAATAGTTTTTCCCTCTATTACATTGCCTGGATATATTATTGTGTCTTTTCCTATTTCCACTTCGTCTCCTATGTATGTATTTTCAGGGCTAATTATAGTAACTCCATTTTCCATATGGCATCTGTTTATTCTATTTCTCATTATAGCTTCTACTTCTGCCAATTGAACTCTAGAGTTTACTCCTAAAGTTTCTTCAAAGTCAGTATCTATAGCACCAACTTTTTCGCCTTGATTCTTTAGAATAGATATAACATCAGTTAAATAATACTCTCCTTGAGCATTATTATTGTTCAATTTTTCTAAAGAACTTAAAAGATTAGATATATTGAAACAATACATACCTGAGTTTATCTCATTTATATTCTTCTCATTCTCACTGCAATCCTTAAACTCTACTATTTTTTCTACTTCGCCCTTTTCATTTCTAACTATTCTTCCATACTCAGCAGGGTCATCTATTATAGATGTTAAAATAGTAGCCTTAAAATCATTTTCTACATGATACTTAATAAGTTTTTTTACTGTTTCTGATTTTATTAAAGGCGCATCCCCTGTAAAAATAGCAACTACACCTTCTTTATTTTGTAAAAATTCCTTAGCACACATCACTGCATGACCTGTACCTAATTGATTTTCCTGCAAAGAGTATATCACATTTCTATTTTGTGTAGCCTCTTTAACCATTTCAGAACCAGTGCCTATAACTACATTTACATCATCTATTTCTGCTTTTCTCATGGTGTCTATTACGTGGTTTATCATCTCTTTGCCGCATACCTTATGTAAAACCTTTGGCATACTAGACTTCATTCTTTTACCTTTTCCTGCAGCTAATATCATAGCACATTTATACAATTCTAACACCTCTTTTAGGCATATTTTTGATATATCGTTCACTTTTACTTATTAATAAAACACACATATTCTATTATATTTTAAACATAAACTATTTTCAACACAACTAACGCTTTTTTCAAAAATTACTATAAAAAAAACAAAAAGGAGTGTTAACTCCTTTTTATTCTACAACTTCATCTTCACTTTCTATATCTTTATTTTTTACCTTTTCATATTCATCAAAAATTGCTTGTTGAATTTTTTCTCTTGTATCTGTGTTGATTGGATGTGCAATATCTTTAAATTCCCCATCTGGTGTTTTTCTACTTGGCATTGCTATAAATAGCCCACTCTTGCCTTCTATAACTTTTATGTCATGAACTACAAATTCATTATCAAAAGTTATAGATACTATTGCCTTCATTTTGCCTTCCGCAGCAATTTTTCTAATTCTAACGTCTGTAACTTGCATATAAATCCACCTCCGCGAGTATTAACTATATACTAATTCTCTATTATTCTCAAAATTCCTTCTAAATATTCTAAAAAATATTGATTTTTTAGAATATTTCAATTTAAGAATGAATTTCTATCATTTTATTCTTTCTGAAGGACTTATATTTACGCTTCCATTTTCATCAATTCCATTAAGCTCTGCCAAAGATATATAATGCTCCACAAGCTTATTTTTGGTTTCCATATTATCAATTAAAACTCCTATACCTAAAAGTTCACTTTCAAATTCCTTCAATAAATTAAAAATACCTAAAGCAGTTCCCCCCGCTTTCATAAAATCATCTATAAAAATACATTTACTTCCCTTATTAATAGCTTTTTTAGCCAAAGACATAGTTTGTATTCTTTTGCTAGATCCTGAAACATAATTAATGCTTACAGTTGTTCCTTCTGTGACCTTAGTATCTCTTCTTACTATTACAAGCTGAACTCCTAGCATCTTCGCCACTTCATAGGCTAGGGGGATACCCTTTGTTTCCACCGTAACTACATAATCTACATCCAAATTACTAAAAGTTGAAGCTAAAACCAAGCCAGCCTTGCGCACAATTTCTGGATTATACATAATATCAGTCATGTATATAAAATTTCCTGGTATAACTCTCTCCTTATCTTTTAATAATGTGCAAAGTTCATCTACAAATTCAAGCTTTTCTTCCCCTGATATATTACATCTATATTTTACCCCACCAGCTGCTCCAGCTATAGTTTCTATGGTCCCCATATTAAGACTATTTAAAACTTCTCTTACTATCATTAAATCTTCACTTATAGAAGACTTTGCCGCATTAAATTTTTCAGTAAAAACATTTAAATTTATAACTTTATTTGGACTATCCGTCAAAATCTTAGTTATTCCAATCACTCTTTGATTTCTATTTAACTTTTTCATCTTACCACCTATATCCTATTTAACGAATTTTTTTTATAAAAATCTCTTTATTATTCATATTCTATTCTAAAACTATATTAAAATCAATATACTTTAATGCAAATTATTGAACCTTTACTATTTTCTAAATTTTTATTATTAAAATATAAATTTAAGGAGTTCCTTAAGAATTCCAACATTGATTTTTCATTTTAAATTTTAAATTCTAGATTTTAAATAAAAAACCTTTATTCATCTAATTTAGAGTTTGATATTTATGTGCAAAAATTAAGTTATAAACTTTCTTACTTATTAAAAACTATCTAAAATAATGTATCGTTTTATTTAAAATATGTATATAATTAAAAATAGAACTTTTTATAGGGAGGTTTTTTATATGTCTTTTAATTTTATACAAGATAAACATAAAAAGGTTCATTTCATCGGAATAGGTGGTATCAGTATGAGTGGCCTTGCTGAAATATTAATAAAAAACGGCTTTGAAGTTTCAGGCTCTGATAGAAGTTCTTCTCCCATAACAGAAAAACTACAATCTATGGGCGCTGAAATATTTTATGGTCATAAAGCTGAAAACATAAAAAATGCAGATTTAGTAGTCTTTACAGCAGCTATTTCACCTGAAAATCCTGAAATACTAAAAGCTAAAGAATTAAACATCCCACTTATGGATAGAGCGGAGTTTCTAGGCAATATAATGAAGGGACATAAGTACAATATAGCTGTTTCTGGAACTCATGGTAAAACTACCACTACCTCTATGATGTCTCATATATTGCTTAAAGCCAATGTAGACCCTACCATATTAGTAGGAGGTCAATTAGATTCTATAAATGGAAATGTTCGCACAGGTAAAAGTGAATATTTCTTAACAGAAGCCTGTGAATATAAAGCTTCATTATTAAAATTTTATCCTTATATAGGAATTATTTTAAACATAGAAGAAGATCATCTAGATTTTTATAAGGATTTAGAAGAAATAAAAAATACTTTTATTAAATTTACTAAACTAATCCCTAAGGAAGGCTATCTTGTAGCCAATTATGATGATGCTGTAACAGCTGAAGTTTGTAATGAAGCTGATTGTAATATATTGAGCTTTGGAATAAATAATGGTGATATAAGAGCTAAAAACATTTCCTTTAATAACAATGGATGTCCTACATTTAAAGTATTTAAAGGTGATACTGAACTTTTTACCATTAATTTAAATGTTCCAGGAACTCACAATATATTAAATTCCTTAGCCACTATTTGTGCAGCTATGTGCTTAAATATCCCTAATGAATCTATTATAGAGGGAATTGAGTCCTTCAAAGGTACTCACAGACGTTTTGAAATAAAAGGGGTTAAAAATGGTGTTACTGTAATTGATGACTATGCACATCATCCAACGGAAATAAAAGCTGCTTTAAATGCTGTTAAAAACTATCCTCACAATAAAATTTACTGTGTTTTTCAGCCTCATACTTATACAAGAACCCTAAGCTTATTCAATGATTTTGCTGAATCCTTTTTTAATTGTGATGAATTAATTTTAGCTGATATATATGCTGCTAGAGAGCTGGATCCGGGAACTGTAAGTTCTAAGATGCTTTCAGATAAAATAAATGAAAAAGGGCTTAAATGTTCTAATATTCATGACTTCGAAGATATAGTTAATTATTTAAAACCCATTTTATGTGATGGAGATATACTTATAACAGTAGGTGCAGGTGATGTATTTAAGGTAGGAGAGTTGTTTTTAAGCAAATAAATATTGTTAAATAAACATTTCGCAAGGATTTACTAAATTTATGAATTTTTTAGTACTATTTCGTAAATAATATAGTAAGTACTTGGAGGTGTAGTATTATGAAAAACTTTTTAATCTCAGCCCTATGGGATATAATATTAATCCTTGTTTCCTATGGTATATTTAGAGTAGTTATAAGTGGCCCAACACGCCATAAATTATATGAGAAATTTTTAAGCTCTTTTGCTAAATTCGTAATATATCTCTTTGTAGCCACTGCTGTAATCACTGGCTTAACAGCGCTTATTCTTTATAAAACTAGATATATAGTTTATTTGAATATAGTTGCTTCAGCTTTGGTTTCCATATTAGTAGGATTTGTTATGTCTACAGTACCTACTCGAGGCATAGGAGATAAGAAAGAAGAAGGAAAGTAAAATATTTAAATTAATGTTTTAAACTGCCCTTGGTCCAGTCTAAACATTAATTTAAATATTTTTTTTACTTTTTGTGTTGACATGTGACTATTAATCATATATAATTATTCTTGTTCTTCGGGGTGTGGCGCAGATGGGAGCGCGCGTGGTTTGGGACCATGAGGTCGCAGGTTCAATCCCTGTCACCCCGACCAAAATCCTGTGTATTATACACAGGATTTTTTATTATATAAAGAGGTGATTATTTTGTTAAAAGATATAAAAGCTGCTATATTTGACATGGATGGAACTTTAATAGACTCTATGTGGATTTGGTCTAAAATAGATCAAGAATACTTAAAAAAAAGAGATCTCCCTGTGCCAAAAGATTTAAAAGCCTCTATAGAACATTTAACTTTTGAAGAAACAGCCACTTATTTTAAAAATAAATTTAATATTAAAGATTCCATAAATGAAATAATGGACGAGTGGAATCACATGGCTTATGACGAATACAAATTTAATGTAGGTCTTAAACCTGGTGCAAGAGAATATTTAGAAACATTAAAATCTATGAATATTAAAATTGGACTAGCCACTAGTAATAATAGGGTTCTTTTAGAAGCTGCACTAAAGAAAAATGATATATACCATTTCTTTGATACTATATGTACTACAGATGAAGTGTCTAGAGGTAAGAACTTTCCTGATATATATCTTTTAACTGCCGATAGACTTGGAATAAATCCTAAACATTGTATTGTTTTTGAAGATATTCTACCAGCTGTTCAAGGTGCTAAATCCGCTGGTATGAAAGTTGTTGCAATACATGATGCCTTTTCTGAAAATCAAAAGGATTTATTGATTAAAGAAGCTGATAAGTATATACACACTTATGAGGAATTATTAGAGGTTGTATAATTTTAAATTTCGATTTTATAAATAACTACATTTACATTATTTATTTTTAAATGTAAATGTAGTTATATTTTTTATATAAATTAAATAAATATAATAAAGAATCCTTTATTGGGGGGTATTTTTTTGACTTTCCTTGTAATACTACTGCTACTATCCTTGGGTGCCAATGGATATTTTATTCTTACATTTTCAAAGAAAAGTGATACCTTAAAAAAACAATCTATTCTGCTTTCAAGACAAAACGATACTTTAAGAAGTAAATTAATAGAGTTATACCCAAAAAAGCCGTCAAGTATTTCCTATAACATTCCAAAATACAAATGGGGTATAATACAAAAAAATTCTACATTGTTTATTTCTCCTTTAGAAAACTCCATAGAACTTATGTCCTTTAAAGAAAATACTAAAGTATATATATTAGATAATGCCAAAGTAGATTTAAAAAATTGGTTTTATATTTGCTTTGATTCGCCAGACAATATAACCATAAAAGGATGGGTTAAAGAAGAATCCATATCCTTAATTAACGAAATTTTATAAATTAATACATAAAGGTATGTATATGATTTACATACCTTTGTGTATATATCCTCTCTCATATTCCGGAACTATATTTATTATATCCTTACTGCAACAGTAGTTAAGGTCATCTTCTAACCCCAATTCTTTAAGCCTATTATAGTGACTTGCTCCCTTTATAAACTCTACCACATCATTATTACACTGGTATATATAATGAGCCGTCTTAGCTATATCGGTAAGTTCTACCTGAATACAATCCTTTATACATTGTATTATATATCCCCCACATATAAAGTCATCCATGGAAAACTCACCATAGGTTCCAGAATTAACTATAACCAAGTCATTATTAAGTTCTACTGCCCTTTTAGCCACAGCCTTGGCATTTAACATGGCACCTATAAGAATATTTTTTGCCTTTATGCATGCATTTATGGCCTTTGTTCCATTGCTGGTAGTCATCACAAGGACCTTGTCTTTAGCCACATTTTCCTTGTAATCCAAAGGAGAATTTGAAAAATCAAATCCATCTATTTTAACAGCATTTCTTTCTCCTCCAAGTATACATGGCTCTTTACTGCTTTTAGATATATCCTTAGCTTCTTCAACTGTTAATACTGGAATAACTCTTTTACAACCGTTATTAAGTGCTGTAGTTATAACAGATGTAGCTCTTAGCATATCTATAACTATTACTGTTTTTCCTATTATCTTTTCTTCCCTTATATCTTTTGCAGATATTATTACATCAATTTTCATTTGTAAATCCCCCACCTTATTTTAATAAAATGATTTAATAATTTATGCCTTGGTATATTTTCTTATCTTCTAAAGCTTTATCTATTCCATTTAAAACTTCCCATTTTTTAAGACTCCACATAGGTCCTATAAGTAAATTTCTAGGCGCATCCCCAGTAAGTCTATGAACTACCATATCTGGCGGCAATATTGAAATAGCTTCACAAATCAAATCTATGTACTCCTCTTGTTCTAAAAATCTTAATTTGCCCTGTTCATATAGATTAACTAAAGGAGTATTCTTCATAAGATGAAGAAGATGTATCTTTATTCCCTGCACTCCACAATCAGAAACATACTTTATGGTATTCAGCATATCCTCTTTAGTTTCTCCTGGAAGTCCAAATATAGTGTGTACTACTACATCTATATTTCTCTTTCTCAAATTTGAAACAGCTTCTTCAAAAACCTCTAATTTATAACCTCTATTTATAAGTTTAGCAGTTTTTTCATTAGAAGTTTGTAGTCCTAGTTCTACCCATGTATAAATTTTTTGAGAAAACTCCTCTAGTAGTGAAAGCACCTCATCGCCTAAACAATCAGGTCTTGTAGCTATAGCTAACGCTACAACATCACCCTGCGCTATAGCTTCTTCATATTTTTCCCTAAGTATATCCACAGATGCATAAGTATTGGTATAAGCCTGAAAATAGGCTATATATTTACCATTTTTCCACTTATTATTCATCATGTTTTTTATATCTCTAAATTGATCACTTATGGAGAACATCCTGTTACCTGCAAAGTCCCCAGACCCTCTCTCACTACAGTATATACAACCTTTTGTACCAATTGTACCATCTCTATTAGGACATGAAAAACCTGCATCCAATGATATTTTAAATACTTTTTCACCAAATTTATTTCTTAAAAAATAATTTAAACTGTGATATCTCTTATCTCCCCAAATCATCCTCTTCTTCCTTCCTAAATTCTATGGATTTTAAAATCTTTAAGATTTAATTTCCAATTTCCCATTAAGTCTTTATATTTTTCTTCTAAATTATCCTTAGGTAAAATTCGAAAAATTGCATTTTCCTTATCAAAATATGAAAATTCAATACTTACTTTATCTATTGGAAAACTATCTTCAAATTTTACCGGTATCATTTTACCACTATCGCTTTCATAAATTCTAATACATTTTGTACCATCGGATTTACTATATTGAATAGTAATAAACTTTTCATCCTGTGAAAAAACCATGTAATCCACAGCTGCATCTTTTATTATATCTAAATTAATTATTTCCTTTCCTATAGGTTTTTCTTTAATACCCTTATTTTTATTATCTCCAGCTTGTTTTTCTGCTTCTTCGCCTTCTTTATCTCCATTTTTGCCTTGAACAGCTAAGGTTTCATCTATCAATATAGATGCTGCATAAGCATCCTTATCTTTAGTGGATACCAACACCTTTGTACCATCAAAGGATATACTGGTGTCATTAAAGCTTTTACTTGGTACTTCCTGTTTATACATACTTAGCTTATCTTCCTTTGGAAACGCTGATTTAGGCAAATTTTCCATATCTATAACCAAATTAGTTTCAACATTACTTTTATCTCTTATTCTGACTTCATATCCATCTGAAAATATTTCCTTTTGCGGAGTTATATTTACCTCTGCTATTTTATATCCATCCTTCTCTTTTATCACTGAAATTCTGTACTCGTCTAAACTGGTATAAGCACTTTTTTCTCTAGTGCTTACGGCCTTAACTTTAAAAACAGAGTTTTTTTCCATTTCAGCCACATCTTCTACCCTATATCCTCTTACAATTATATCACTTTTTTTATAATTTCCCTGTTCTTTTATCATATCCTCTGTATACATTTTTTTAACCCCATCATAATCCTTCATAATTAGCCCTCTCATATACCTATCCACTAGGTTAGAGGCTGCATTGGTATCCATTTTCTTTTTTTGCTCCTGAGTGTTTAATTCTTTACTTTTACACCCTGCAACTGCAGTACAAAGAAAACATAAAATTCCTATTATAATTAAAAATCTTTTTCTCACATATATCACTCCTAATTCAAATAAGATATATTAGTGTTCTATTTTAGTTTCCCAAATAAACAAGATTTTAATTTACAAAATTATCATTATATATATCATATCTTTTTATTCAAGAAATATTTATAAACAGAGCTCTTAGCTTCAGATGGAGTTTTTTTACTCCATCTGAAGGTTAGAGATCGTTATCCAGGGACGTAGCTGCCGTTATCTCCCACTCTGTTAGAAGTGGGAGTGTTACTGCAGGTAGTCATCGGATAAACTAATAATTATATGGAGGGATTTCATTGAAAAAAAGACTTACATTAATTTTTCAAATAGCTGCTGTTTTTGTAGGCACCATAGTAGGAGCAGGATTAGCTTCAGGGCAAGAAATAACTCAGTTTTTCACTACATACGGATACAAAAGCTTTTTAGGAATTGTTTTTTGTTTCGTAATTTATTCCTTTATGAGCACTATAATAATAAAAATAAGCGTAAAATATAATCTTACATCCTATAATGAACTAATAAGTTTGGTGATGCCACAGCATATTGGAAAATTTACTGATTTAGTTACAGGCTTTTTTATGATAAGCAGTTCCGCTATAATATTGGCTGGCAGTGGGGCACTTTTTCATCAGTACTTTAAAGTTTCCCCTTGGGTAGGCATAGGCTTAATGGTACTTATATCTATAATTACTCTTTTAAAGGATACTAAGGGCCTTATAACCATAAATTCCTTTATAGTACCCTCACTTATAATTGTAATTCTAACTGTATTTAGTTTATACTTATTTTTTCATGAAAATATTTTTAATATTCAACATATAAAAAGTATAGAAACCTATAAAAACCCTTGGCTAATTTCTTCTCTTTTATATGGTGGATTTAATATACTTTGCTGTACAGGGGTCTTAGTTCCTCTAAGCAGTGAAATAAAAGAAACAAAATCCCTATGTATAGGTTCTACTTTAGGTGCCGCTATATTAACCCTTTTGTGCTTTATGATAAATTTAATGCTTCTTTTAAACATACCGTATATTTTTAAATATGATATACCTCTTCTATACATTGCAAACCCTTTCGGCAAAGGGTTACAACTTATTTTACTTGTAATAATATTTTTTGAAATGTTCTCAACGGAAGTTTCTGATATATACAGCGTAGCAAAAACTTTAAAGTTTAAATTTAATATTCCATACAAAATAGCTGTATTATTAATACTATGTTTCACTGTACCTATGGCCAGAATAGGCTTCAAAAATCTAATCACTTTTTTGTATCCTGCCTTTGGTGGCTTAAGCCTAATATTTATAATATGTTGCATGAGATTTTATAAAAAAAATATTTAAAACTAAAATTTACATGCTATAATTACAGGGTACAATAATTAGTTTAAACTGTATTTACTATAGAGGTGTTTTTTATGATAAATTTACTTAAAAATTGTAAACTTTGCCCAAGAAATTGCGGTGTAAATAGATTAGAAGGTGAATTAGGTTTTTGTAAAAGTAATGAAAATATTAAATTAGCAAAAGTCTCTCTGCACCATTGGGAAGAACCCTGTGTGTCTGGGAAAAACGGTTCTGGTACAGTATTTTTTTCTAATTGTAATTTAAGATGCGTCTTTTGCCAAAATCACAACATAAGCCAAGAATCCACAGGAAAAGAAGTGTCTATTAATAGATTAAGTGAGATATTTTTAGAACAGCAAAATAGGGGAGCTCACAATATAAATTTAGTGACTCCAACTCATTATGTACCTCAAATAATAGAAGCATTAAAAATAGCCAAAGCCAATGGCCTTAATATACCTGTGCTTTATAATTCCAACGGATATGAAAATATAGAAACTATTGAAGCCCTAAAAGGCTATATAGATGTGTACTTACCAGATCTCAAATATTTCAATGACAAATACGCTATAAAATACTCCTGCGCAAAGGACTATTTCACTAAGGCTTCAAAAGCCATTGAACATATGGTAGCTCAAGTGGGAAAATCTCAATTAGATAAGGATGGACTTATTAAAAAAGGTGTCATTATAAGACACCTAATGCTACCTGGACTTTTGTTTGATTCAAAGAAGCTAATGGATTATATATATACTACCTTTGGAGATGATGTTTATATAAGCCTTATGAATCAATATACCCCAATGTTTAATGCCTGCAAATACCCTGAAATAAATAAACCTTTAAATCCTAAGCATTATGACGCCTTAATAGATTACTGCTTAGAATTAGGTATTACTAAAGCCTTTATTCAAGGGGAAGGAACCTCCACACCAGAATTTACTCCAGACTTCGATTTGTCGGGAATATAAAGCATAAATTGCAAAGCAATTTATGGCTTTAGGGGGCTAGAATTTAGTTGGCTAGGGTGTCAGAGGGCTAGAGGGCTAGAATTTAGTTGGCTAGTTGGCTAGTTGGCTAGTTGGCTAGTTGGCTAGTTGGCTAGTTGGCTAGTTGGCTAGTTGGCGGAAAAGCTCCGCTTTTCCCGCCAACTAAACTATACAATGAAGATTTTCCGTAGCATCGCGAAGGAAAATCCTCCTTATCTAGCACTCTAGCACACTGGCAAACTAGCACACTAATTTTGGCCCTCTAGCACACTATTCCCTAATTGTGTCTATTAAGCCATCCCACTACGTTCTCCATTACCTCTTCCCTATTAGTTTCATTAAGCATCTCGTGTCTTCCATCTTTATAAAGTTTATATTCTAAATCCTCTATTCCTAAACTTTTATAGGTATTTACTAAATTCATAACGCCCTTTCCAGCCTTGCCCACAGGATCCTTATCACCTGAGAATATATATATAGGCAAATCCTTTGGAACCTTTATAATTTCACTTTTACGTTGAATGAGTTTTAATCCATTTAAAAAATCGTAAAAAAATCCGGCAGTAAATATTCCACCACAATATTCATCAGCTACATATTTATCTACTTCTTTTTCATCCCTGCTTAACCAGTCAAATTCAGTTCTGCTAGGTTTAAAAGCTTTATTGTAACCTCCAAAGGACAAATCATTTAACTTCTTACTTTTACTACTTCTGCCTATTTTACTAACTTCCCTTTTGGCAATCAATGCCCCCATATCTAATATTAATCCTTGCTTTCCACAGCTGCCAGAAAGTATAGCTCCATTTATTTCTTTACCGTATAACTGTATATATCTTTGGGTTAAAAAAGAACCCATACTATGACCTAAAATAAATATAGGTAAATCCTTATGTTGTTTTTTTATATAGTTTGTTATTTGATGCATATCCTCCACCATATTATTAAAACCATTTTCACCCAAGTCCCCTACTTTATCCACAGATTCGGCAGTTTTTCCATGACCTCTATGGTCATTTGCATAGACTATATATCCTGCTTCCGTTAATTTATTTGCAAATCTTTTGTATCTCTCCGCAGTTTCCGCCATGCCATGAGCTATTTGAACAACTCCTACAGGCTTTATATTTTCTTCCGGAAACCAATTGTATATAAAAATATTTAGTCCTTTTTTCTCTTTGAAATTAAAAGTTTTTTCTCTCATATAATAATCTCCCCTTTAATTTGCAATTTGCAAAATTTTACCCCATATTGCCAACATTTCCGTTGCCTTTATACTTTAATTACCCAACTTTCATAAATTAATGTTGATTTTTATCTTTCTCTTGCCCATCCTCTAGATCTTTCTACTGCATCATGCCAATCCTTTAGTAACTTTTCTCTTCTTTCCTCAATCATAACTGGATTAAACACCTTAGACACAGCCCAATTAGTTGATATGTCCTCTTTATCCTTCCAATATCCTGTGGCTAAACCTGCCAAATAGGCTGCACCCAAAGCTGTAGTTTCCGTAACCTTAGGTCTATGAACTGACACATCTAATATATCTGACTGAAATTGCATTAAAAAATTATTTGCACAAGCCCCACCATCTACCTTTAATTCTTTAAGTTTTATGCCTGAATCCTCTTGCATAGCTTTTAAAATATCATAGGATTGATAAGCTATAGATTCTAGTGTAGCTCTTATAAAATGTTCTTTTTTAGTTCCTCTGGTAAGTCCAACTACAGTACCTCTAGCATAAGGATCCCAATAAGGAGCTCCTAATCCTACAAAGGCAGGAACTAAATATACTCCATCCGTATCCTCCACAGCTAAAGCATATTCCTCTGAGTCTGCGGCATTTTTAAGCATTCTCATTTCATCCCTTAGCCATTGAATAGATGCTCCGCCCATAAATATACTTCCTTCTAGAGCATAATTTACCTTTCCATCTACTCCCCAAGCTATGGTAGTAAGTAATCCATTTTGAGAGGCAACAGCTTTCTCACCTGTGTTCATAAGCATAAAACATCCAGTACCATAGGTATTCTTTGCGGCTCCCTCATCATAGCAAGTTTGTCCAAATAAAGCTGCCTGTTGGTCTCCTGCATCTCCTGATATCTTTATAGGCATTCCAAAAAGCACCTCATCTGTTTCCCCATAGATGTAGCTAGATGGCTTTACCTGTGGCAGCATAGACTCTGGAATGTCAAATTCCCTTAATAAATCCTCATCCCATTTTAATTCATGAATATTAAATAGCATGGTTCTAGAAGCATTAGAATAATCCGTTACATGAATTCTTCCCTTAGTTAAATTCCATATAAGCCAAGTATCTATATTTCCAAATAGGAGGTTTCCTCTTTCAGCTTCTTCTCTTGCTCCTGGCACATTATCTAATATCCATTTTATTTTCGTAGCAGAAAAATACGCATCTAAAACCAACCCCGTTTTATTTCTTATCACTTCATCCATGCCCTTTTTTCTGAGTTCATCACAAATATCTGCGGTTCTTCTGCACTGCCATACTATAGCATTATATACAGGAAGCCCTGTCCTCTTATCCCACACAATAGTAGTTTCCCTTTGATTTGTTATGCCTATAGCCTCTATATCTTTAGCTGATACATTTATGGTAAACATAGCTTCCGTAGCTACACTAAATTGAGTAGCCCAAATTTCCATAGGATTGTGTTCTACCCAGCCTGACTTTGGATAAATCTGCTTAAATTCCTTTTGAGCCATACTCACTATTTCACCTTTTTTATTGAACAATATACATCTTGAACTGGTAGTTCCCTGATCAAGCGCCATTATTAATTTTCCCATAATAAATCCTCCATATAGAAATTCTTGTCCAGTAACATATCCACCGCTATCTTGCCTCTTTATATTTTATAGAAAATAAATTTACTACAGTAGATAGTACTTACATAAACGTTTGCATGAAACTAAATTAATATTCTATTTTTATATATTCAATAATATTATCATCCTATCCTTTAATCAATTAAAAGTTATCAAATAATTCAACCTTCGCTGCTATGGAATATCAATATAAAATTTAGAATGAATTATAAAAATCCTTTAGATGAGTTTTTAAATTAACTCATCCACTTGTTTTGTAGCTATTATATTAATTCCAGTGCCCGCTACATTTTTTAATACTACATCTCCTATTTTTATAGGTGCTTTTACTACAACTCCTCTTAATTCATCTATACACTGAAAAATTCTATCCTTTGGTATATCATTTTCCGTTTTTACAGACACTGCATCTATTACTCCACCTTCTACCTTTACGGAAGATGTTACTATTCTAGTGGGATTAGTACACTCCTTTTCCGCATAAGTTTTACCCTTAGGACAAGTATTTCCCTTTACCTCTACTACTTCACCATTTTCTATTTTAACCTCTAAGGAGCATCCCATGGGGCAACCTATACAAGTTAATTCTCTAACATCACTCATACTAAAGCATTCTCCCTTCCTGTCATTACTCCAACTAATGCAGCACTTCAACTACTGCAAATTAGTAAGTAATAATTTATAATCAATATCTATTTTTCCACCGTTACCCTTATCTTTTTACAATGAGGATATTTATTAAGCATATCCTTATTAAGTTTTATCGTTTCCATTTCCCCTGGAGTAAGTATTCTCTTTTTCCTATAAATCTCTCTTGAATCATCAAAATAAACTGACACATAATTGTCATGAAAAACTTCTCCCACTCTAAATCTAATATCTATTTCCTTTTCTATATTATCAGGATTTATTTTCTTTGGAACAGTATATCTAACTCCACCTTCAGCTACTATATCTATGCCCTCTTGTCCATACTCTTTTCCCTTTACATAATTAGCAGCACTATTTCCTGCATTTATACTTTCTATAGTAACATTATCCACTAAATCATGTACATGAAGAACATTTCCACAGGCAAATATTCCATCTATATTAGTTTGGAAACTTTCATTAACTTGTGGTCCTCCAGTAACCCCTGATAATTCTACATTGGCTTTAGTAGACAACTCATTTTCCGGTAAAAGTCCTACAGATAAAAGCAATGTATCACAAGGTATATACTCCTCTGTTTCCTTTATAGGTTTTCTGTTTTCATCCACCTTTGCTATAATTACTCCTTCTAATCTATCTTTTCCCTTTATATCTACCACTGTATGTGAAAGCTTAAGAGGTATATTAAAGTCATCTAAACACTGTACTATATTTCTCTTAAGTCCACTAGAATAAGGCATAAGTTCTACCACTGCTTTAACTTTCGCTCCTTCTAATGTCATTCTTCTTGCCATTATAAGTCCTATGTCACCAGATCCAAGTATAACTATTTCCTTTCCTGGCATTACTCCTTCTATATTTACAAACTTTTGAGCAGCTCCTGCAGAATATATTCCAGCACATCTGCTACCAGGTATATTTATAGCTCCTCTTGGTCTTTCTCTGCATCCCATGGCTAAAATAACTGCCTTGGCTTTAATTTCCAATAATCCATCAGAAGAATTTACTACTGTTAAAATCTTTTCCTCATTTATATCTATAACCATACTATTTAATATATATGGAATCTTTAATTCATTCACCTGGTCTATAAATCTTTGGGCGTATTCTGGCCCTGTTAACTCTTCCTTAAAGGTATGAAGTCCAAAACCATTGTGTATACACTGATTAAGTATTCCCCCTAAGCAGTTATCTCTTTCTATTATAATAATATCATCTATTCCCTGTTCCTTTGCGGCTATAGCTGCTGCAAGTCCCGCTGGGCCTCCCCCTATTATTGCTATATCATAATTTTTCATGCTTTTACCTCCAAATTTGCTTAATAACTACATTTAAACTTTAAATAAACTATTTTAAATAAAACCCACCAATCACATGTGTATGATAATTATTTGAATATTAAACTTCATATTTATCTCTTATTTTCATTTAATAATATATTGGATTTGCCTCCAAACTTAGTTACATCCATTTTAGACATATTTAATTCTCTAGCTAATATATCCACTACCTTAGTAGAACAAAATCCTGATTGACATCTTCCCATGCCAGCTCTAGTTCTTCTTTTAACTCCATCTAAGTCTCTAGCTCCCATAGGTCTTCTTATGGCGTCTACTATCTCTCCTTCTGTAACTAGTTCACATCTGCATATTATATTTCCGTACAATGGATTTATTTTTATAATTTCTTTTCTCTCCTCATTAGACATTTCTCTAAATTTAGGTATCCCTTTTCTTATAGGATTAAATTTGTGATTTTTATCTGGATTTAACTTATTTATAACTATATTCTCAATCATCTCTGCTATGGCTGGAGCAGATGATAACCCTGGTGATTCAATACCTGCAGCATTTATAAAATTGTCCACATCTTCAGATTCTCCAATTATAAAATCATCTTCTGTGCTATGAGCTCTTAATCCCGCAAAAGATGTTATTATACTTCTCATTGGAATATTTTTTAGCGTAAGCTTAGCTTTTTCTAATATTTCTCCTAAACCTTCCCCTGTAGTATTCAAATCCCCTTTATCCTCTATATCTATAGCATTAGGTCCTATTAATAAGTTTCCATCCACCGTTGGGGTTACTAAAACACCCTTGCCCATTTTGGTTGGTAATTGAAATATTGTTTTCTCTACAGTTTTTCCGGCTGTTTTATCGAATAAGCAATACTCGCCTTTTCTAGCTATTATATTTATCTTATTTTCACTAACCATATTGTTTATACTATCTGCATTTACCCCAGCAGCATTTATTATTAATCTTCCTTCAATATCTTCTAAATTAGTCTTTACTATAAAACTATCTTTCTCCTTAACTACATCTAGAACTTCACAATTAAACTTAAAATCCACCCCATTTGTAAAAGCATTTTCTGCTAAAGCTATAGTCATTTCATAAGGACAAACTATACCTCCTGTAGGGGCATATAAAGCCGCCACAATATTAGAATTTAAATTAGGCTCCATAGCCATAAGCTCATTCTTATCTAATATCTTAAGTCCAGAAATTCCATTTTGTTCTCCTCTTTCCTTAAGTTCTTGAAGCTTACCTAAATCCTCCTTATTAAAACAAACTACCAAAGAGCCATTTCTCTTAAAAGGAAAATCCAATTCCTTAGAAAGCCTATCAAACATTGCGTTACCTTTTTTATTCAATACTGATTTTAAAGAACCTGGCTTAGCATCATGTCCAGCATGTACTATAGCACTATTAGCCTTAGTGGTTCCTACCGCCACATCAGAACCTTTTTCCAAAACACAAATATTTAAATTATATTTCGAAAGTTCTCTAGCCACACCACATCCTATAACACCTGCACCTATAACAATAACATCAAACATTTTAATCCTCCTTCAACTCAAAAAAGCAAAAAAACCACCATCTATAAAGAGGGTCTCCCTTTATAAACGTGGCTTATCTCTCTCACTCTCGCCGTATATTTCATTATAAAATTATTATACTTTAATATAAATACCTTTGTCAACGAACGGGAGACTCTACATATACCATATTTCTTCCTTGCTGGTGGAAATAGCAATGGCTCCTGCCTTTAAACTTCCTATTACATCTTCCTTATCAGCTATAAGTCCCCCAGTTATTACTGGTACATTGATTTCTTTTCTAACCTTCTCTGTTATTTTATTCATAACTCCAGGCAATATTTCCACTGCATCTGGTTTTATAGCCTTAGCAGTGGAAATTCCACTGCTTAAGGATAAATTGTCTAATATAAACAACCTTTGAATAGCAAATAAATTATTTTCTTTTGCAGCTTTTATTATACTAGCTTTTGTACTTATTATTCCGTGGGGATTTATCTTTTCTTTTATATATCTTAAAGCATATTCATCTCTTCCAAACCCATCCATAAGATCCACATGTATATAAATACTTTTTCCTGACTCTTTAACCTTATGAACTATCTTATCTAAGTTAAGAATATTACCTTTAAGTAAAAATATTATTTCACAGGGAGATTCTATTGCATTATGCAACTTTTCTAAATTATTCACTGCTGCTATTATTGGACTAATCTGCAACTTCCCATAAAACTCATTCTTCAAAAAAACCACTCCCATTAAATTTTATATTTTACTAATTCCCCTTTAAATATTTGTGTAATCTTTTGGAATTTGTCTATGTTATCCACTAATTTCTTCAATTCATTTGTGTAATTATTAACGCTAGCACTTACTTCCTCTGAGGAAGCTGAGTTCTCTTCTGCAATAGCTGCTAATGACTCTATATTTTCGTATATACTAGCTATAGAATCCGCTTCTTTATTTAATTCATTTATAGTTTTTATCATAGATGAAGATACTGTTTGTATTGATTTATTTGCTTCATAACTAATGTTTTTAACAGTTTCTAAGCTAGTTGTCTCGCTCTCTAATACATCATATTGATTTCCTATACTGTTTACTAAATCCCTTATATCTCCCACAAATTCAGCTAAGTTTGAATTTATATCCTCTACAGCAGTTTTAGTTTGTTCAGCAAGCTTTCTAACCTCTTCCGCTACCACTGCAAATCCTCTTCCCTGTTCTCCTGCTCTAGCCGCTTCTATAGAGGCATTTAATGCTAAAAGATTAGTTTGCTCAGATATTTGAGAAACTATTAAAACTATATTAGTTATATCATTAGCCCTTCCTTGTAAATTCAGTCCCTTATCTTTTACCCCTTGGAACTTTTCTAATGTATTTAATATATTATTACTTGTCTTTTGAACATTTTCATAGCTATTATTTATTTTTTCAATAGCTTTTTCTAACTCTTCCTTATTAATATTTTCATTTTCTACTATACGCTTTAGCATTTGTACATTTTCATTTAATGCTAATGCAGTTCCTTCAGTATTTTGCGCTTGACTTACAGCTCCATCAGCTACTTGTTCCACCACACCAGCTATTTCATCAGATGTAATTTTCATAGTATCTGATATATTGTTTATATTATTTACAAAATTATTCATTTCATCTGTAACACCCTTGAATTCTACAAAATCAGCTTTTATAACTTCTTTATATCCCTTTAATGAACGGAATATATCTTCAAAGAAGTCATTTGTTTCTATATCCGAATCTTCATTATAATTGTGATTATTAATCTGCCTTATAGTTTCTTCTATCATATTTTTAGGTCTTATAAGAAAATATGTACCCATAAATGATGCTATAGATGAAACTAAAGAAATGATTAATCCTTTTAAGATATTATTAGCTCCCAAAACAGGCAATGTTCCAATAATAGATACTAAAAATGTAAATATTGCAACCTTAGCTTCTAATTTTTTTATAAATCCTAAGGATAATAATTTATTAAATTTATACACTCTTTTGTAATAAATATCTTTATTAAAAGTAAGCTTTAACTTTAAAAAATCATTTCTTCTCTCTAATTCATCTATTTGTATATCTTCTTTAAAAAATTCACAACTACCTTGTATTAATCCAAGAAAGTAATCAAACATACCCCTGTTGGAGCTATATGTAAAGATAGCCTGTCTATTAGATACGGGGTCTATATTTAATATAGGCGGCTTAGCTCCTTTAAATTTTTTAGTCATTACCACATGTACGTGAAACATAGATTTAAAAAATGAATACATATTTTCATGCTGAAAGAAAGCTGGAAAATCTTCATGGAATGACATTATATTGCTCTTACCTATTTCCATCCAAAGTTTTTTGCTATTTAACCCTATACCAGAAGCTATATTTTCTATAACCCTCTTTATCTTTGAATCTTCTACATCCTCTAATGGAGAAAATATCCTGCTAGTTTCCCAACCTTCTGATTCCATAGCTCTATCAACCACTTCATCATTATATAATTTTCTACAAGTTCTTAACCATGTCGCTACTACTGTACCTTTCATACTGCTCCCCCTTAACTCTAAAACTTATAATCTCAATTATATATTCGTTTATATATACTTTTTATTAATAATTAATATTAAATAAATCTTTAAAATAGAGAATTGAAGTTAATCAATTCTCTTAAAATTCCCATATTTATATTAAAAACAATTTTTACTATATAAATTATACCACTTTATTGATTTTTTTCTATATGAAATATCCTATTGTATGGGATATTCAATTGTTGGATGATAAAGATTAGAATATGGTGTTGGTGGAATAAAAATAGCTTCTTCATACCCTCTAGGTTGTAGTTCGGCTATTTTAGTAACTGCAACATATATATCTGATATTTTATACCAAGTTGGATAATCTACTACTCCTATTGGTGGTAAATAGAAAACCTTTTGGAATGTAGTAACTGCATTTTTAGTGCTTTCTCCATATATTCCATCTGCTATAACCTTAGGAATAGCTGGATAGTCCTGAGAAATTCTATTTAAATAAGTTTGAATTGTTCTAACAGGTTCTCCTGATGAACCTAGTTTTAAAACAAATCCTGGATAGGACATAGGAATTCCTCTAACCTGTTTTGCTGTTTCAAATTCTAAATTAGATCCATAAAAACTAGTTAATATTTCATATGGAACTTTTCCTTCATCACCTAAATACTTACTCCCCCATTGAGTAAGCCAACCTGGACATTGAACCTTTACTCCATCACAATATTGAGTGAGAAGTGGCTGCTTTCTCGTTGGTCTTTTAGCATATGTGGAAAATATACCATCCACTATCCTGCTTATATTAGCATATATATTTCTTCCATAAGTAAATGCATGATCATATGCCGTGGAATTGGTTATATCAAAACTTTTTCCCTTGCCCCTATACCATTCTGTATATATTCTATTTAAAGTAAATGATATTATACAATATATATTAGCTCTTATAGTTGTTTCTGGCCAAGTAGAAAATATTTCACTGGACGCTACATTTTTTATATAGTCCTTATATCTAACGGTATAATTAGGGGCCGATTGATCATTAGGTCCTCCAGCATGAACTACTATAAATTCTGGCACTACAGGTTCTGGAAGCACTACTCCTCCTGTAGGTTTAGGTTCTTCCTTATTAGGGTCTTCCGGTATCTTTGGAGGATAATTACCAACTAGAGTATTAGGTGGTATATCTATTAATTCTTCCTCTTGCCTATTTGGAGCTGTTTTCTCCATTTTACATTCTTGCACTGCTAAGGTCTGAGGATATATTTGACAATCCTTTACAAACAGCGTTCTATACCCTGGAGCCTCAACTCTTATATCACAAAAACTATATGGCAATTTATCTGAAGGTTTCATAGAAAACTCCAAATCAGGAGCATTTAATCCCAATTCATTTGTCAATCCAGATGTATCTGTGGTAGTAGTTTCCTCTAACTGTCTTGTACTATCTTCTGGTCTTTGCACTATAGTTACCTTTGCACCGTCTATAGGTATATAGGTTTCCCCTTCAAAAACTTGTACTTGAATGGTACCTTCACTTGGCATATTCAGTCTCCTTATATAATTACTCTAATAACAATAATATGGTATTTGCATTAAAAACGTTCTTACTTCTTACCTTGTATAGTGTAGAGCTTGAACTTTATATGCGAAAGTTTAGTTATCTATTAATTCATATACATCCTTGGGTATATTTATATAAATATTGCCCTCTGCCTCATTAACTAACTTACTTTTATATATCTCATATTCAATTATGCCTCTATCAATATTTTTTTCTCTCTCAAACCCTCTCACTGACATAAAAACTTTGTCTAAATCTAATTGACCATATCCCCATTCTCTATTGGGATAAACATCACCAGTTCTCTGTCTTGCTCCTCTTATAAGATAAGTTTTTAACTTAGTTGAATACATAGTTTTATCATTTCCTTTAACTATACCCCATTCCAAAAGCAAAGCCGAAGCCCCTGCAGTTACTGCTGCTGCCACACTGCTTCCGCTTACCGTAGTTACGCCTCCACCAACAGAGGTAGTTACAGCATTTACTCCTCCAGCTGCTATGTCTGGCTTTACTCTTAAATCCCTAGTATAACCTTTACCAGAAGCAGCTACTACAGTATTAGTATTTTGATTATAATAAGCACAAGATATGATTTTATTAGAAGTAGATGGTATTGTTAGAGTTACATATTGAGATGGCGCCAAAAATCTCGTACCATCTTTAAGAAGTTCCCTTTGTGGCAGCCATATATCATATCTTCCACTAACTATATAATCCCCTATTAGTTTAAATCGCCATATACCACTAGTTACATTTTTAATATTAACTCTAATAAGCTCATCTCCTGTTATTTCCTCTGGAATAAAATATTTCACTAATATAGTGCTACCTTCATAAACTAATCTTATTTCCTCCTGTTCCTGAATCTTTGCTGGTATCCTATCCACTACTTCACCGGATGGGGATATTATTCCTATGGATACCTTATCAGGTTTTTTGCACCATATTTCAAAACTTAAATCTCTTTCCATTTCATCAACTTTTATCTCAACAATTCTTTCCTCACCTTGTTTAAGAATACCATCAGTATGAATATCACCGTCGCCTTCATTACCACATGCTGTAACCGCAACTATGCCCCTTATTTTACTTATTTCATCTATAAATCTTTCTAATATAGCACTTCCATCATGAGCCCCTTCATTAGTTCCTAAAGGTATATATATTACTGTGGGCATATTTAATTTTTTAGCTAAATTATATATATGCTTAACTGCTAATATTATATTTACGCTGGAATATACAGGTATACCTTTTCCCTCAATAGCCCCTGAAGGCAATATAACTCTATCTGGTTTTAACTTAACTACTGCAAACTGACAATCTGGTGCTGCACCTACTAATTCAGGGTTAATACCTCTTGCACCTATTATTCCAGCCATGTTGGTTCCATGTCCCACTTCATCCTTGCTATTCACAATAGCATAAGGATCTTCTCCTTTTGCTTTAGCTGATATAGCATTATTTATTTCCTCACTGCTATACTCTCTTCCAAAACCAAAATCCTTAGGGAAATTATTCCCTGGTACTGTTTGATCCCATATATCAATTATTCTAGTGGTATCATTCTCATACATAAACTCTTTATTTAAATAGTCAATTCCAGTGTCCACCATACCCACCAGTACTCCCTGTCCTCTTAGATTTAAGAATGGACTAGTATGAAACTTTAATATATTAGCAGAATCCAAAGGTGATACTTGATTTAATGTATAGTGTGTCAAGTCTTCTACATAAATTATTTCCTTAGTTTTACTAAAGAACTCTTCTGCCTTGCTCTCATCTATATAAATTACTGCATATCTCTCATCTAAAATAAGAGGATATGCAAAATCTATATTTTTAAACAATGACATTATATCTCCATCATATTCCACTATATAAGATGCCTTATTAACTTCCTGTCTAAAATTTCTACTACCCATCACCAACTCCATTCCCCCTTTTACACATAATTTTCCATATCCCCAAGTAGGTCCTGGGTACTGTACATCATTTTTATCCCTTGTAGCTCCCTTAAGCAAAAGGTACTTTAGCCTATCCCCATACATATAAGTATCATTGCCTTGAACAATTCCCCATTGCATTAAAAGTGCCGCTGCTCCTGCTACATGTGGTGCAGCCATGGAAGTACCTGATAAGCTATCAAAAGTCCCCATAGGAATTGATGATAATATTCCTTCTCCAGGAGCGACCAAATCAGGTTTATCACCACCTACTTCTCCCCTTCCTGAGAAACTAGATATACTATTTAATTTATAATCATAACTTCCTACAGAAATTACCCCTTGCACAGTG
Organism: Haloimpatiens lingqiaonensis; assembly: GCF_901447495.1. GTDB lineage: Bacteria > Bacillota > Clostridia > Clostridiales > Clostridiaceae > Haloimpatiens > Haloimpatiens lingqiaonensis. The sequence continues at coordinate 12,089 of NZ_CABDWS010000006.1, read as the reverse complement.
GCTGGAATACCTAATGTGTTAAAGGGATTGGGTTTCAAAAACTTTGTATTAGGATTTAACCCTTCCGCAATAGGCAGCCAAATATCATACTTACCCCTAGTTTTACTTAAAGAATTTATAGTAATTTGCCAAACTCCCCCAAGTATAAATTCCTTTTCACTGGTGAAAGTTATTACTATTTCACCATTTATATCAAAAGGTTTAGGTCCGCTATTATATATAAAATATCTGTCATTACCTATAGTCCCTTGATAATATCCTTCCTTTATAAATACATTTTGTGATACTATCCCTGCAGGGCTTTTTATTTCTATACTTATATCATCAAGAAAATCCTTGTAAAATTGTAGCACTATAACCCTCTCATCTTCCGCTATGCTTATAGATATATTTTGAGAAGTTTCTAAAATTCCTCCCACATGATGCGCCCTGTCTCCCTCATTGCCTGAAGCCACCACAAAGCTAATTCTTTCAAAATTACAAATGGCATTAATATATTGCTCTAAAAGGCTATTGCCATTGTGTGCTCCGTCATTACTGCTAAAACTCAAATTAATAACTAAAGGCTTTTTAATCTGGTAACTTTTATCCACTAAAAATTTTATTCCTCGCATTAACTGAGTACTTCTGGCATAGTTTACTTTTCCCTCTGGAGTCATTTTTACCATGGCTATAGAAGATTCATACGCCACGCCATAGTACTTTCTATCTATATTACCTCCGGCACAAGCTATACCTGCCACATGTGTTCCATGACCAGATAAATCCCTTTCATTTACAATTTGGTACGGATTAGGAGATTTCAAAGCCATATTTATCTCATTTTTATCCCATACCTTCCCTCCTTGAGATAAATCATATATATACTCTATGCGCGTATTTCCATCTACATCTTTAAAAGCCGGATGAGTAAAGTCTATACCTGAATCTATAAATCCAACAAGTACATCTTTTCCTGTAAGCCCATACAAATTCCACACATCCAGAACACAAGAAGCCCTATTACTCTCTAAATCTGAAGCATATAATATTTTAGGTAGCTCTATGTATTGAATTTCTTCAATACTTCCTAGCGCCTCTAACTTATCGCTATTTATGGTTATTATTCCAAAACCGTATCCTAAATTTTCAAATACTCCACCCATGTTTTCTATTTTTTCTTTAACTATACTTCCTTTCTCTCCAAATAAAATTACTAACTCTAAAAAACCCTTAAGTATATCCTCATTTTTAGAAAGCTGGGCTATCCGCTCTTTTACATCAAGTGGCACATTATTTAATAAGTTTAAAATCCCGCCCGTGTTTTCCGTAAATACTCACCTCGAAATATTGCTTAACATTATATTTTATGAAACTTTTACTAAATAAGTTACTAAAGGAATACATTTAGAGTCGGAAATTCGTTTGCTAGTGGAGTAGTTGTCCAAGTGACCAGATGGCTAGAACTTAGGCAATATTTTTTGTAAAGTATTGATAAAATTTATAAATATAGTTATTATTTATAATATATAATAATATTAATAAACAATTCTAAAATAATGAAACTTAAACACTAAATAAAAAAGGGAGGGAAAGTATTGGAAAAGAATAAACTATTACCATTAGCTATAATTATACTTGCAATTAGTATAGTTTTTAGTTCTATATGGATAGGGCAATCTTTAAAAGCATTTGCAAATAAAAATACTCCTGTAAATTCACAACAAAATGATATTTTGGGACTTGAAGAAGCAGCAAAATATTTAAATATTAGCAAATCAGAGTTACTATATCTTTCTGAAGGAAAAGGTTCAACCATTAATTATATTAAAATTAATGGTAAATACATCTTTAGTAAGGAAGGGTTGAATAAGTGGGTCCAATCTACTAAATTGGAAGCTCAGCAGTAAATCTTATTTTATTTACTACGTCAAAAAAACTACACGAAAGGCTTCGCTTAAAAAAATCATGAGCTCCTTATTTATAAACAGAGCTCTTAGCTTCAGATGGAGTTTTTACTCCAACTGAAGGTTAGAGATCGTTATCCAGGGACGTAGCTGCCGTTATCTCCCACTTTGTTAGAAGTGGGAGTGTTACGGCAGGTAGTCATCGGATAAATTAAAGATTTTCTGAATAAAATGAAGAAAATCCACATTAATTGATATTTAATATTTGATATTTGATATTTATATATTTAGTCTGGCTACCGCCAATAAAAGATTTAAGTTAAGTCCAAAAATAGCTAACACAATTTCATAACATGAAATTATGTTAGCTATCTTTTTTACATTCTAAAATTTTTCGTAATGCAATGAAGAAAAATTATCCTTTACTAGCCCTCTAGCACACTGGCACACTAGCCCACTGAAAATTGTGACAACGTCACAATTTTCTTATAGTATTATTTCTACTTTGTCTATTTTAACTAATGGTTTAATATTTTTAATTTCTGCGGTTTCTGTAATTACATTTCCTCTGTTACTTATTAAAAGAACCTTATTGTTGTCTAGCCTTTTAATTTGTCTTACAACTCTTTCACCCTTATGCTCCAATAAACAAACAGAGTTATTTTCAACTTCACTTATAGTATGTCCAAAAGCTATATCGCCTTTTGCTATTCTGAAACCTATCATATCATCATCTTGTATAGCTAAAAATAAGACCTTGTCTTGGCTATGTCCCTCTATTTTGTTTGATATTAAAGGAAGTGTCTTCTTGCCTAAAACTCTGTTTAAGCTGTAATCATATACTGGTATAGCCTTTAATATGGATGAAAAAGCTTCTCCCCAAACAGCTGAAACTTCTTTTTCCTTAGTTATACCTAATTTTCTATTTACAACTTTTACTTGATCATTTTCTTCTTCTTTAAAGTTCATGGTTAAGTCATTTAGATCTTCCCCTAATACCTTTGAGGCTTTTTCTATAAGATTTTCATTCATAACCTTTCTTCCCTGTTCTACTTCGGTTATAAACTTTTCAGCCACTCCTAATTTTTTAGCTAACTTTTTTGCACTTATTCCTTTTTCATTTCGTATTTTTTGTATTTTTTCCCCTATTCTACTCATTTATATACCTCGTTTCTTTATGCCCTTTTGTTAGAGTTTTTTCTATACCATTCTCGCTCTCTTAAAAGCTCCTTTAAAAGTTCTTTAAATGTCCATTCTCTTGATGTTTCAGTAACCACCGCAAGAATGCATACTAGATTTTTATTGGCTCTAATTTTACCTATTAATTCTTCTAGCTTAAAATCTTCTATATTATTAAACAATATGGTCTTTTCTTCTGGCATTTCCCTATCATATACTTCTATCATCAATCCATCTAGTATATCTTTTACTTTCATATTTGCCATAGTGTTCTTTATTATTTTAAACCTTAGAGATTCTTCACTACATAAAGAATTTAGGAATTCATTTTCCTCATCACTGAATCCATAGGCTAGTATAGAAGAGTTGTTATCCAAAATTATCCCCTCTCTCATAAGTTTCTTATTACAATAATTAACTTAATATGAACTATCCTCCACTGACTTACACCAAGTTGAGGCTTCTTAATTAAATAAATTTTACAGTATCACTACTACATTTTTTCTGGTTCGTTATATTCTACACCAAAAGTTTCTACAGTAACCTCTTTCATAATTTGAGGTTCCATTGGATTATCCCTATGGTCTCTTTCTGTAGCTGCTATCTTTTGAGCAACTTCCATGCCTTCTATAACCTTACCAAAGCCAGCATATTGTCCATCTAAATGTGGAGCCGCTCCTACCATTATAAAAAATTGACTACCTGCTGAATTAGGTGCCATAGTTCTAGCCATAGATAAAACACCTTCAGTGTGCTTTAAATCATTTTTAAATCCGTTAGACTTAAATTCTCCCTTTATAGAATATCCTGGACCGCCAACGCCTGTGCCATGAGGGCATCCTGCTTGAATAACAAACCCTGGTATAACCCTGTGAAAGCATATGCCATCATAGAATTTTTTATTTATCAAACTTATAAAATTATTTACAGTATTAGGTGCTACCTCTGGATATAATTCTGCCTTTATAATATCTCCATTTTCCATTTTAATAGTAACTATTGGATTTGCCATGTTTATCTCTCCTTTAACATACTTAATTTGTATTTTTAAATAATTATATCACATTTTATAGTATTATCCATTTATTTAATCCTTAGTATTTATTCTATCTTTTCTTCTTTCCATAGTATTTTTATATTTATATTGTTTATAGGCTTGTCAACTTTAATATTTAAAAAACCCTTAGGAAGTAGAATTATACATTTATTAGGGAGCATTTCAACTCTTTTCTTCTCATTATTGTTTATACTAGCTAAATGTATATACTCCTTTTCTTCAATAACATCATTGAAAAATAAAAACTTCATATTTTTTTCTTCAAAAGAAAATTCCCTGTTTCCACTTCCAATTCTTAAATAAAAATTCTTGTTTTCAGACTTAACAAATATATTTTTAATTATATATATGCTGTTACTATTCTTAGGATTTGCAATTGTTATATTGTCAAATTCATATTTACTATTTATTTCTTTATCCATTTCCTTTAGTTCATAACTTTTTAAATAATCCTCATCATTTTTATCTAATATAAAGCCTTTCATTTCATCACCCTCACCATGGTATTTTCATAAGAATTGTACTATTATTTTATTCTAATAAAAATATAAAGTGAGGGTTTGTTTATAAAATATCATTAATATTTCCTAATTTTTCTTTCCTAAAACTATCCTAACATTGTTATAATTACTACATTTAAATCTACATCAAAAGTACAAAAACTTATTAATTTTTGTAAAAATAAAGATACTTTTTCAAAAAAAATAAAAAGAGCAATTAAAATAACTGCTCTTAAAAATTAATGTTTTAATATATAAAGTAAGGGTGTAATATTATGAGTATTAACTTTATTACCTTTGAATTCAACAATTTTATTTAATTGTTTTTTCTATACTCAATATATCAAATCTCTCAAGTATTGTCAATGTTTTCACAAAGTTTTTTTACTATATATTCATAAGTTTATAGCTTAATTTAATTATTTCTTCTCCATCTAATGAATTATATATGAATATTTTACCTTCTTGTTTTTTATTATTGAGCATTTTTCTACTTTGTAATTGCCTTTTCAGCTGCATAGAAGTACCTGTACTCCCATCAATAATAGGTATATCTTCTCCTATTATTTGGGATAATTTATTTTTTATAAATGGATAATGAGTACATCCCAAAACTATAGATGAAATTTGTTCATTAGAAAATTCTTTAAGCTTTTCTCTTAAATATTCCTCTAATTCTAAACTATCTATATCTCCCTTTTCAATAAACTCCATTAATCCTGGACAAGGCAATGGAACTATATCGTAATCTTTTTTATATTTTTCCATTAAATTTTTAAACTTCTTTTCTGAAAGGGTTACAGTTGTAGCCATTATTATAATTTCACCCTGCCTATTAAGTTCCACAGCAGGTTTTAAAGCAGGCTCTATACCTATAATAGGCATGGAATACCTCTTTCTAAGCTCATCAACTGAAGCACTAGTTGCCGTATTACATGCTATAACTATGGCTTTTACTTCTTTAGCTAAAAGAAAATCCACCACATTATTTGTCAATCTTCTTATTTCTTTTACACTCTTAGTACCATAGGGCGCATTTTTTGTATCTCCATAATATATAAAATCCTCATGAGGCAATAATTTAATAGCTTCTTTTAAAACACTTAATCCACCTAAACCAGAATCAAATATTCCTATAGGTTTACTGCTTTCTTCCATATTTCCTGCACCACCTTGTGTTAAACAAATATAAATCCTTTACTTAGATATTTTAACAAACTACACTATAAAAATACAAATAAAATATAGAAAAATATTAAAAATCAATGTTTTTTTCACTATTATTAGCTTCTTTTAAATATTTATATTAAATTAACCTATGAATCCATTTCATTTTTCTTGACATTGAATTGTTATTAATGTAGAATTTTTGGCATATAATTTTTTCTTGGAGGGATGTTTATGAATGATTTACTATACACAATTTCAAAAGAAAACCACTCCCCTAAAGCGCTAAAAGATATATTATCTAATGCTCCTGAGGTAAAATTCGTTTCTTTTGTAGGCGTGGACTTAGCTGGAAATGACACAGATGAAAAGATTCCAATATCATTATTTCTAAAGGATATAGAAGGTTTTTTAACAGGTGCTATACAAACTGACGGCTCATCTGTAGCACTACCTGGTATAGCCACTATAAACAATGCAAAAATTGATATGATTGCGGATAAGGACTCAACTTGGTTTATAGACTATAACTATGAACATTTAGACTCTAAAAGTGGGCGCCCTATAGGAACCCTTAGAATCCCTTGTTTTTTATATCATGATAGCAAGGCTGTAGACTCTCGTTCAATTCTAAAAAATGCCATTCATTTTTTCAAAACTTCTCTTATGAATATGTTTAGAGAAACTCCTGAACTTTTACATACCTATAATATAGAGTTTGATGACATTGAAGATATTTCAGTTACTGCCGCTACAGAACTAGAATTTTGGGTTCAAACACCTAATGACGAAGCTCATGTAGAAGAACTGTCCACATCTCAAGTACTTCAAGAGCAATACTGGACAAGAACCAAAGGCTCTGTAAGAACTTCATTAGAACAATGTCTAATGCTTATGGAGGCTTATGGCTTTAATCCTGAAATGGGTCACAAGGAAGTAGGGGGCGTAAAAGCTAAAGTAAATGAATCAGGCAGCTACACACATATAATGGAGCAGCTAGAAATAGATTGGAAATACTCTAATGCTATTCAAACCTCAGACAATGAAATCATTATTAAAAATATAGTAAGAGAAACTTTTAGATTAAACGGGCTTGATGTTACCTTTTTAGCTAAGCCAATTGATTCAGTGGCAGGTAGCGGAAAGCATACTCATATTAGTATAACTTTAAACTGTAAATCCGGAAAATGCATAAATTTATTTACTGCCACTAAGGATCATTTTCTTAGTGCCATAGGTTATGCATCAATAATGGGAATTCTAAAAAATTATGAGGTGATAAGTCCCTTTGTTTCCCCTACATATAATTCCCTTAAGAGATTAAAACCAGGCTTTGAAGCACCTGTTTGTGTAGTTACTTCCTTAGGACATACAGTAGAAATGCCTTCTAGAAATAGGACTATACTATTAGCTCTTATAAGAGATTTAGATAATCCTTTTTCAACTAGATTTGAATTGAGATCGCCAAACCCACATACTAATACTTATTTATGTATAGCTTCCATGTGTATGGCTATGTTAGACGGAATAAGTTATGCAATAAAAGAGTCTAAAACTGAAGATGACCTATTAAAAGAGTTATCTAAAAATTATGGGGAAGAATTTGGATACTTAGAGAAGTATAGAATGTATAGAAGTGAAGATGATGTATTCCATAAATATTCTGAAAAAGATAGAGATAAGTTCTTTGGAAAAGCTCCTAAAACTGTACAGGAAAATCTTTCATTTTTAGATAATTGTAAAGATAAAGTGGCTATATTAAAGAAAGGTAATGTCTTTACTGATACAATAATTAATGGTTTTAAAAGTACTTCTATTAAAAGGTGGCTAATGGAAATAAACCATAGAATAATAAATAACTATATGAAAGAGGTTAGAGGCTATAAGAAATTGCATTTAGATGATTTAGCTCTAGACTTAGACCTTTCATATTGGATAAAAATAAATGATTTAAGAAAGTACATAATGAAGGATACTTATGATAGAAAAAGTCTATTTACTCAAATAAAAGAAGCTAGTAAAAATGAGGATTTACCTCTTATATCTGAACTTCAATTAGAGCTAGACAACAAAATGGAAGAACTTAGAAAATTATATTGTACTTATGAAAAAAATTTATTAGATATTTAACTGAAAGATCTATCCATCTTCTGTAAGTGAGCATAGTTCACCTCTTACAGAATTGTAAACTACAAAATAATAAATCCATACACCTTTACTTAAAATAACCCCCATGAAAAACCTTACTAATGGCTTTCATGGGGGTATTTATCATATTTTTTTAGCGCTTAAAGCTGCACCAATGGCTCCTGCATACTTTGCCAAAGGATGAGTTTCTACTTTTTTCTGTAACTTCTCTGAAAGTTTATCTACGAAGTCCTTATTTCCACTAAGTCCCCCAGTAAAAAAATAATTCTCTGAAGAGGAGTGTTTGTAGCACAAGGATTTCACTTTACTTACTATAGAATCTACTATAGCATAAGCTATATCCTCTCTTCTCTTTCCCTTAGCCACCAAGCTTATTACCTCTGATTCTGCAAAAACAGTACACATAGAGCTTATAGTTACTCCACTGCCTTCTTTAGAAAGCCTGCATAGGGTTTCTAGATCTACTCCTAATTTATTAGCCATTATCTCTAAAAATCTTCCTGTACCTGCAGAGCATTTGTCATTCATTAAAAAATCAGTAACCATTCCCTTTTGCACAGTTATTACCTTAGTATCCTGTCCCCCTACATCTATAACTGTGCAATCACCCTTATATAGATAATTAGCACCTTTTCCATGACAGGTTATTTCTGTAATAGTTTTATGGGCATAGGGCACTGAAATCCTTCCATATCCAGTGGCAACTATTTTAGAATTCTCTTCATTTACTCCCTGCTGCTGTAACTTATTTTTTATGTTTTCAGAGGTTTCTACGCTATTCCATCCCGCTGGCACAGAAAATTTAATTTTTAATTCCTCGCCCTCAAAAGCTACTACCTTTGTAGCTGTGGATCCCATATCTATTCCTACATAATACATGTCTCATCATCCTTTAAGCATAAAAATTAGTATACTTCTTCTTTAAAGTATAAAATCCTATTATATCCACATGATTTTCTTCTATTAAGCCTTTTATTCTATCCTCATCTTCTTTTTCATAAATTATGCATATACCACAGCAAGTAGAAAGTTCTCTTGGAGTAGGAGAGATTACATATTTTATATTTTGTTCTTTAAGCAAATTTTCTAATTTAGTGCCTTCTGTATGATTTCTAAAAAGTATATAATGATTCTCTTTTTCCATTAAAATCACCTTAAATCATTTCTAAGAATGCTTCTACTCTTGTTTTTATTTGACCTGAATCCTCTGTGGAATAATCTGTTTCTATATGCATAACTGGTATATTTTTATCTTTTAGCATATCCCTAATGCTCTTATCTTCAACGGCATATGTATGGCAGAAAGATAAATTATAGTCAATAACTCCATCCACATCATATTCCTTTGCATATCTTAATATATCATCTATTCTTCCACTATTTGGTGTAAAGCAAGCACAGTTGATATTTAGATATCTTCTAGCTAAATTATCTATTAAATCATCCAAAGTTTCTCCATCTTCACAAACTTCATTTTCAAAATATCTTGTACCAGTGCAAGTTTCTTCAACTACAATCTCAGCACCTAAGTTCTCTATTATGCTATGTATTTTCCAGTTTGGAAGAGCCATAGGAGTTCCTGTTATCATAAGTCTCTTCTTTTCTTTAGCTTGTCCCTTCTTTATTCTTTCCTCTAATTCATCACATAGCTTGTTTACATTATCTACAAATCTATTTACATCATCATAAAAAGCAATTTGAGATATTAAAAGGCAATCAAGTCCACTTATTGGAGATGGTTTATGTTTTCTTAAGTCATATAATCTCTTTAAAGCTCTTCTCTTTTTATTAGCTAATTTTATAGCTTCTTTTAAATTCTCTACAGTAACCTTATTTCCAGTTAACTGTTCCATTTTATCTATAAATATTCTTATTTCATCTTTCCACATAGTATAGTCTTTTTCTCTCTTCATTTGTGGTAAATCCATTACATGAACAGGAGTATATTCATTTAATAATTCCCAAGCTTTTTTCTTTCCATCACATGTAGTTTCCCCAACCAACATATCACAAGATTGGAAATATGGACATGTAGCTCCAATTTTAGCTCCTGTAAATGCTTTAATTAAAGGACATAGATTTTTAGGAAGAACCTTTTCTCCATCCTCTATCCAAAACTGAGATCCTGCACAAAGCCCTACTCCTAAAGCACCTGTAGCTAATATTACTTCATCTGGTACAAAAACACAAAATGTTCCTATAACCTTACCACCATTTTTCTTGTGTTCTTCTAATTCCTGAATTCTTGCACCATGAACTTCTGAAACTACATAGTTAAAATAGTTCATTCCTTCTGGTCTATCCTCTTGTTGTAAATAAACTGAACCATACAACTCTGGTAAAACCTCACACAATTGATCGTGCTTTTCTAAATTGATATTTAACTTTTTCCACATTTCTCTATAGTCTGCCATAAAATTCAACTCCTTTATTCATCATTCACATAAATAGTAACATAATCTATTACCATATAGGTTTTGATTTTTTAATAGAACTTTAGGCAGCTATTGATTTTGTAAATAACAATTACCCTTTCATAAATATAAAAGAACTTCGTTCCTGCAAAAGGAAAACGAAGTTCTTTAAATTTAACACTCTATTAAAATATTTTCATGCATGTATTTTAGAATTCTGCACTACCTGGAGTTCTTGGGAATGGTATAACGTCTCTTATATTGCTCATACCTGTTAGATACATTATCATTCTCTCAAATCCTAAACCAAAACCAGCATGCTTAGTTTCTCCATATTTTCTAAGCTCTAAATACCACCAGTAATCTTCCTTTTCTAATCCAAGCTCTGCAATCCTAGCCTCTAAAACATCAAGTCTTTCTTCTCTTTGGCTTCCTCCTATTATTTCTCCAACTCCTGGCACTAGAAGGTCTGCTGCTGCAACAGTTTTGTTGTCATCATTAATTCTCATGTAGAATGCCTTTATATCCTTTGGATAGTCAGTTACAAATACTGGCTTATTGTATATTTTCTCTGTTATATATCTCTCATGCTCTGTTTGAAGATCGCATCCCCATTCTACTGGGTACTTAAACTCTACATCTGCTTTTTTCAATAATTCTACAGCTTCAGTATAAGATATTCTTGCAAAATCAGAATTTAAAACATTGTTTAATCTATCCTTTAGTCCTTTATCTATAAAGCTGTTGAAGAATTCTATTTCTTCTGGAGCATTTTCCATTACATATTTTATTATATATTTAACCATTTCTTCTGCTAAATCCATGTCATCTGCAAGATCTGCAAAAGCTATTTCTGGTTCTATCATCCAGAACTCTGAAGCGTGTCTTCCTGTGTTTGAATTTTCTGCTCTAAAAGTTGGTCCAAAAGTATATATATTTCTAAATGCTAGAGCATATATTTCTCCTTCTAGCTGACCACTTACAGTAAGGTTAGCAGATTTTCCAAAGAAATCCTGTGAATAGTCTATTTTACCCTTTTCATCCTTTGGAAGGTTCTCCATGTCTAAAGTAGTAACTCTAAACATTTCTCCTGCACCCTCGCAGTCGCTGGCAGTTATTATTGGAGTGTGTACATATACAAAACCTTGTTCCTGGAAGAATTTATGAACAGCATAAGCAGCTATTGAACGCACTCTAAATACTGCTGAAAAAGCGTTACTTCTTGGTCTTAAGTGAGCTATACTTCTTAAATACTCAAAGGTATGTCTTTTCTTTTGTAGTGGATAATCTGATGAAGAGTTTCCCACTTTAGTAACCTTTGAAGCTTTAATTTCAAAAGGTTGCTTTGTTCCTGGTGTTTCAACTACTTCTCCTATTACTTCTATAGAAGCACTTATAGGTAATTTACCTAATTCACTAAAGTTTTCTAAAGCTTCATCAAATACTATTTGTACATTCTTAAAAAAACTTCCATCATTAACTTCTATAAACCCAAAAGCTTTTGATGCTCTTACTGTTTTTACCCAGCCTGATATTTTTACTTCTTTACCTATATACTGCTTTGTTTCTCTGTAAAGACTCTTAATTAGTATGTCTTTCATTATATTTCCTCCTCGTATAATAAGTTTATAGCAGTCATTTAACTGACTATAAACTTATTTATTTTTATATTTTAGTATAGATAAGAAAGTATCTATGTTTTTCTGTGGGGATTCTCCCAATTCCATAGTTGCTGTCT
>NZ_CABDWS010000005.1 GCF_901447495.1 Haloimpatiens lingqiaonensis | reverse complement strand
TATGGCAACTACTTTTAATTTATCTATAGTACCATTTCTAAATACTTTATTTTTTACAATGGTTTTTATTATATGTTTATGAATTTCTTTTAATCCATCTAAATCAAAATCACTTAAGGAGCGCCTAACGGCATCAATGCGTGGCATTTTAGTTTTTTTAGGTATTACTTTTTTAAACTTGCCTTTTTTAAGCCAATGTTCTAATCTATTGAAACTTCTTATCTGAAGCATAAATCCAAATAACACCACGAAGGTAATTGTTGAAATTTTTACATCAGATTTTATTCTTTTATCTTTTAAGTTATTGATTTTTTCACCTATATCGTATACCTTATTAATATAAGTAAGTAATTGTTTTAAATAACTTTTACTCATTTTATCAGCATCCTTTTTAAGTTGGTTTCTAGTAAAAACTATTATAAAAAGGATGCTTTTATTATGCAAATTTTTTCTCTAAAATTTCCAGCAAAAATCAGAATTTATGGTTTTTAACCTAACCCTCAATCATTCATTATAAATCAGCGGGCTCACGCCCCAAAAATTTTTAAGCGCTAAACTTCTGTAGAACATAAATCAATTTATATTTTTCCCCTTGAAATGTAGATATAAACTATGGTAAAATGATTTATGTTAATTGAGTTAGCAGAAGGATATAATCTTTTTTTATTATACAGGGAGGTGTATTCAATGGCAAGAAAGTGTGAAATCTGCGGTAAAGGCGTTATTTCAGGAGTTCAATACAGTCACTCACATCGTCAATCAAAAAGAAATTGGGCGCCAAATGTTAAAAAAGTGAGAGCGATAGTAGCTGGCACACCAAAAACTTTAACTGTTTGTACTAGATGCCTACGTTCAGGCAAAGTTCAACGTGCTATTTAATATAACATATTTATGTTAAATAAAATAAAAATGCAGTTGTGTAACAATTGCATTTTTTATTTTTTCAAAAAAATCCTTAGTATACGAGATAAAAATTTAGGCAGTTTTACAACAATTAATTTCATAATATCCCCCCATCTCATTACTTTATTAATAAATAACTCGACTATCAATTTCCCTTAATCACAATGCTTGGTTAAATACCATCCCAAATAAATTAATCCTCCCCCCACTAGAATTAGCCATCCCCATATAGGGACAATAACTGCTAAAACTATGCCAACTCCAACACAACCAACTATAATTCCTATGTTTTTCTTGATTTTTTTTATAAACACAATTACTATCCCCTAAAAATATTCTAATATCATTATATGTTTTAAATTGTATTTTGTTGATTAAGTAATTCAACTTTTGCAGTTATAAAATAAAAATATAAAATTTGCAGATAAGTAATACTCCTTACTTTTTACCTATTACTTCTTAACTATTACTTCTTACCTTATATAGTGTAGAGTTTAAAATTTATATGTGAAAGTTGAGTTAAGTAATAAAAAAAGACTAAGTAAAAACCTAGTCTTTTGATAAAATAGCTAATAATTTTCCACTAGAAAAAGTTATGCTAACTTCTTCATTTAAAAATTCATTTGATATAGTTCTAGAATCTCCTAATTTTAAATTATAATTAACAAGTGGATATTTACCACCTTGTATAGTTAAGTTTTTTACTTCATCACAATATGCCTGCAAAGAAAAAATAGACTTATTTTCTCCTTTTATTTTAAAAGACTTATCATAAATATATATTTCATTATTGTCATCTTTCATAACAGCTTTGACATTTTTATTTAAACATTTATTTAAAAGTCCTAAGTTCCCAAGCATGTGATCTATCCTAGTTCCCGTGAAACCTAGAAAAGTTAAGTTATCTCCACCTAAATTAATTGCTTCTTCTATAGCCATTTCACTATCTGTAAAATCTTTTTCCGCAGGAAATGTTGTTATTTTACAATTAGACTTTTTAAAGGCTTCCAAGGTTTCACTTTTTATAGAGTCAAAATCCCCCAAAAGCATATCAGGGCATATGTCATTTTTATATAAGCAATTTGCTCCACTGTCTGCACAAATTATATAATCAGACTTTTCTACCTCTTTTTTTAACAATTCTCTAGAAGGAGGGGTTCCACCAGAAATAATTAATATATTCATTTTACATTCCTTCTTTTAAAGCTTTAATATTACCTGATATATCTCCACCTTTAAATACAGCCGAACCTGCCACTATGTAATTTGCTCCCGCTTCAACCACTTCTTTTATAGTATCTTTATTTACTCCACCATCTACTTCTATTATTAAATCTTTATTAAATTTATCTGCTAATTCTTTTACCTCTCTAATTTTATCAGAAGAATATGGTATATACTTTTGTCCTCCAAAACCAGGATTCACTGACATTATTAAAACCATATCTACTACATTTATTAAGTCTTTAATGAAACTTACAGGAGTTCCTGGATTAAGTGATATGCCAGCTTTTACACCAAAACTCTTTATGTAATTTATAGTCCTATCTACATGTTTATCCGCTTCATAATGTATAGTAATTATGTCTGCTCCGCTTTTTACAAAGTCTTCTATGTATCTAGATGGATTTTCAATCATTAAATGTACATCAAATATCATTTTTGTTTCTTTTCTTATGCTTTTAATTACAGGTATTCCCAAAGATATATTAGGCACAAAATTTCCATCCATTACATCAATATGTACTACTTCTATTCCATTTTTCTCCAAACTTTTTACTTCCTCACCTAACTTTGAAAAATCTGCTGATAGTATAGACGGTGCTAATTTAATCATTTTAATTCCTCCTCTGATGTGTAATTTCTTCTATAGTCTTAATATAAAATTCATATCGTTCTTTAGATATTTCCCCTTGCTCTACTGCTTCCTTAACTTTGCACCCTGGTTCCTTATAATGCAAGCAATTTGAAAACTTACACTCACAATTATACTTTTCAAATTCTGGAAAACAATATTTTAATTCCTCTTTGGTTATAAAACTTATATCCAGCGAAGAAAACCCTGGAGTGTCCACAACAAAGCCTCCATCTATTTCTATAAGTTCACTATGCCTTGTAGTATGCTTACCTCTTTTAGACTTTTGACTTATATCTCCAGTCTGCATGACTTCTCTTCCAAATATCTTATTTAAAATAGTTGATTTTCCAACTCCTGAAGGACCACAGAATACAGTTACCTCATCTTTAAGTTTTTCCTTTAAAAATTCTATTCCTTCTCCTTCTTTTGCATTTAGTAAAGCCACCTGATATCCTGCTTCTTTTAATGTTTTTATTATATTAGATATTTTTTCTTCTTCTAAATTTACTAAATCTATCTTGTTGAAACAAACTAATATTTTTAAACCCTTTGACTGACAAAGTAACAAAAAACTATTTAGCAAATTTAAATTTAAATCTGGATTTTTAAATGTAACTACTACAAAAGCCTGTGTTACATTAGCCACAAAAGGTCGAACAAGTTCATTACTTCTTTGGTTTATATTTTCTATAACCCCTTCGCCCTTATTTATACTTACCTCCACTATATCTCCTACCATAGGAGTAAGTTCATTAAATCTAAACTTACCCCTAGCTTTGCACTTTATTAATTCATTGCCACTCTTAACATAGTATAGTCCACCTACGCCTTTAACTATTATACCTTTCATATATCCTCCTGTAAAAATAACGCATTAAGGCAACTCATTACCTGTATATTTAAAATAACTTATGTTTATTTCAGTATCTTCTTCTACTTTAGTATTTGGAGATATTGATTGATTAAACACCTTTCCATCTTTATTTTTATCATTTGTATTAATCTCTACCTTGTTTCCTAATTTCAATTTAAGACTCTTTAATATTTGCTCTACTTCATTTATATCTTGACCTGCTAAATTAGGAACCAATACCATTCCCTCTTCACCTTTACTTACTATTAAATCTATTTTATCTCCAGCATTAGCTTCACTTCCTGAAGAAGGTGATTGCTCCATAACTATATCCTTTTTAACTTCACTGCTAGTTTCGTACTTTATATTTCCTACATTTAAACCACTTTCTATTATTTTTCTTTTAGCTTCTTCTATATTTAAATTTTTTAAATCTGGTACTTTCACCGTCTTATTTCCCGCACTTACAATCGCTTTAATTTCTGTTTTAGGTTTAACCTTAGTTCCTTCATTTGGTGAACAAGATAATACTTCACCTTCTGGTTTGTCGCTAGTTTCTGATGATTCTATTACAAAAACCAATCCTTTATCTTCTACCATTTTTTTTGCTTCATCTTTATTCATGCCTACTATATTGGGAACTACTATTTTATTACCACCTAATTTACCACCTAAGAATAAGTTAGCTAATATTCCAATTATGGCTAATACAACTACCATTGAAGAAGCTATTATTGCTATTTTTTTACCTTTGCCCTTTTGAGAATTTCTCTTTTTCCTTCTTGCTAAAATATTTTCATCTTGATTTTCTTCATCATCTTCGTAATCATCATCTTCATAATCGTCTTTTTCTTCTAAATTCTCATCATTATAGATATTATTTTTGCTGAAATCTTCTATGTTTATAGGATCCATTACTCTAGTAAAATCATCATAATTACTATTTAATTTTATTTGAGTGTCTCTATTGTTTTTGATAGAATACAAATCTTCTATCAGTTGTCCTGCATTTTGATACCTTTTTATTGGTTCTTTTTCAATACATTTTAAAATTAAATTATTTAGACTTTCAGGAATATCTGGGTTAAATTGCACTGGAGGAATAACTGATTCTTGAATATGTTTTAAAGCTATACTTACAGGAGTATCCGCATCGTAAGGTACTTTTCCAGTTACCATCTCATACATTAATATACCTAAAGAATATAAATCACTCCTACAATCAACAATGGTTCCTCTAGCTTGCTCTGGTGAAAAATAATGTGCTGATCCTACTATTTTTGCAGTGTTAGTTATAGTGCTAAAATTAGATACTCTAGCTATACCAAAATCTGTTACCTTAACATTTCCTTCTTCTGTTATCATAATATTGTGTGGTTTTATATCTCTATGAATTATATTGTTTTTATGAGCACATTCTAGGGCTTTAGCTATTCCAATAGCAATTTCTATGGTCTTTGTATACTCTATTTTGCCTCTTTCATTTATATATTCCTTTAGAGTTTTGCCCTTTATATACTCCATAACTATATAATTTATATCACCTTCACTGCCTACATCATATATATTTACTATACGACTATCAGACAAACTTCCTGCAGCTCGGGCTTCTGTTTGAAACTTTTCAACAAATTCTTTGTTATTTACAAATTCTTTTTTTAATATTTTTACGGCTACATACCTATTTAGTATGTGGCATTTAGCTTTGTATACTTCCGCCATGCCACCTTCTCCTATTTTTTCAAGCAACTCATATCTATTTCCTAGCATATTTTTTTCAACCATCACTTACACTCTCCTTCAAATACAATAACAGAAATATTATCATTAGCTCCTCTTATTTTGCACTTTTCCAGTAAAACATCACATATTTGTTGATTATCACTATGCTTTTTAACAACTGATAAAATTTCTTCATCTTTCATTTCCTTAGTCAATCCATCTGTGCATAATACAACCTTTTTCACTTCTTTTAGATCAACATGGAATATATCAACCTTTACTAAAAATTTAGTTCCCACAGCTCGTGTTATAACATTTCTATTAGGATGAGTAAATGCTTCATCCTCACTTATAGCCCCTTTGTCCACTAACTCCTGAACAAGGGAATGATCCTTTGTTATTTTATATAAATAGCCATCATTTTTTACTATATAGCAACTACTATCGCCTACATGTCCTACAAACATGTGATTGTCCACAATAAAACATGCTGTAACAGTAGTTCCCATACCTTTATATTTATCTTCCTCACAAGCTATGTGAAATATAGCTTCATTTGCGTATTTAATGGCCTCTGTTATTATAGATGATGGATTTTCTCCTTTATACTTTTTACCAATATACTCTATTATTTTTTCTACTGCAGTTTTACTTGCTACTTCCCCTGCATTGTGCCCACCCATGCCATCTGCTACTATATACACTCTTTTATGACTATCTTCATAAACTCCTATGTAATCTTGATTGTTACGCCTCTTATTGCCTACATCGGATAACATTCCCACCATATTATCACCCCAATTAATTATTTAGATAATGCCTTCTTAATTGACCACAAGCAGCATCTATATCAGCTCCCATTTCTCTCCTAATAGTAGTTTCTATGCCGCTTTCACATAAAATATTCTTAAATTTTAATATATTGTCTGAAGATGACTTTTTTAAGCTATTTTCTTTTATCTCATTTACAGGTATTAAATTCACATGACACAACATTCCCCTTAGTGTATTACTAAGTTCCTTGGCCTGTTCTATACCATCATTGAATCCCTTTACCAAAGCATACTCAAAACTCACTCTTCTATTAGTCATATTAATGTAGTATTTACACATATCTAATATTTCACTTATAGAGTATTTATTTGCTATAGGCATAACCTGTCTTCTAAGTGTGTCATTAGGTGCATGAAGTGAAATAGCTAAGGTTATCTGAAGTTTTTCCTGGGCCAATTCCTTTATTTTAGGAACTATACCACAAGTAGATAAAGTAATATGTCTTTGACCAATATTAAATCCATCACTTTTATTTATTTCTTTTATGAATTTAATTACATTTTCATAATTATCTAAAGGCTCCCCACTACCCATAAGAACTACGTTAGAAATTCTCTCACCAATTTCTTCTTGAGCTTTTAAAATTTGAGATAAAATCTCACCAGAAGAAAGATTTCTTACCATGCCTTCAATTGTAGATGCACAAAATTTACAACCCATTCTGCATCCCACTTGAGTAGAAACACATATAGAATTTCCATGCTTATATTTCATTACAACACTTTCAATTAAATTTCCATCTCTATATGCAAATAAAAATTTAATTGTGTCCTCATCTTTTGAAACTAGTTTCGTAACAACCTTGGGTATATCTATATAGAACTCTTTTTCTAGCTTATCTATGGTGCCTATCGGTATGTTTTTCATAAGCTTAAAATCAAAAATGCCTTTGTATATCCATTGAAATATCTGCTTAGCTCTAAATGATTTTTCTTTATTTTGTTCCATCCATAACTTTAATTCTTCCGTATCTAAATCTAAAATATTTTTCATTTTTAAACACCTACTAACTCTTTTTTAATTTAGCTATAAAAAACCCATCCATATATTTATTAGGAAGTATAGTTACATATCCTTCCTGATGATAAATTAAATTATCTAAATCACCAACGTATATCTTTTCTAGTTTAAATTCAGGATTTTCTTTTAAAAACCAATTTATATTTTTTTCATTTTCCTCTTTATTCAAAGTACAAGTAGAATATACAAGTATTCCACCTTTTTTTAGATATCTGCTTCCATTTTTTAATATTTTTCTTTGTATATTTACTAAATCCTTTAGCTCATTTTTATTTTTATTCCACTTTATTTCAGGTTTTTTTCTTATTATCCCAAGTCCTGAACAAGGTACATCCATAAGAACTCTATGAGCCACACCTTCTAAGTCTTCATGAAATTCTGATGCATCTAAAGTATTTGCCTCTATATTATTAATACCTAATCTTTCGCTATTATCTCTAATTAATTTTAACTTATTTTCATGAATATCAAAAGCTAGTATTTTACCTGTATTATTCATGATTTCAGCCATATGTGTAGTTTTTCCCCCTGGGGCACTGCATAGATCTATAACTGTCATATTTTCTTCTAAATCCATTACCATTCCTACTAACATAGCGCTTTCATCTTGAACTGTTATGCAGCCCTCTTTAAAAAGAGGATTGTTTTCTATACTTTTTCCTTTTATTATACGCAGTGCTTCTGGACAAATCTCTCCTTCTTCTATAGTATATCCTAATTCTGATAATTCACTATAGGCCTGTTCATAGGATTTCTTTATATTGTTTACTCTTACTGTAACTCCTGGCACTTGATTTAAACCCTTTAAAATTATTTCGCACTTTTCTTTTCCAAAATCATTCATAAAAAATTTTACCATCCACCTAGGAAAAGAGTATTTAAAAGCTAAAATATCTTCTATATTCCCTTTAACATATTCTTCATCTTTATTTCTTAAATAATTTCTTAAAACACCATTTACAAATTTAGCAACCTTACCTGAGGAATGCTTTTTAGAAAGTTCAACTGCTTCATTTACTACTGCAAAATCAGGTACCTTGCTTAGATACCTGATTTGATATATAGAACTTCTTAAAACATTCAGTACATAAGGCTCTACACTTTTAAATCCTTTTTTTACATAATGACTTAATATAACATCTATGGTATATCTATATTTAACAGTGCCATAAACCACTTCCGTTATAAATGCCTTATCTTTAGCACTAATTTCTGCTTTATTTAAAGTTTTATTAAGTACTATATTTGAATAAGCCTTTTCATTAAAAACATTTCCTAATACATTAACTATTATCTCTCTACTATTCATATACAACCTCTTATCAATCATTTCTTCTGCTCAATATAAATAATCTTATTAATTGTGAAACTGCCATTAAAGCTGCTGCTACATAAGTCATAGCTGCTGCACTTAATACCTTTTTGGCTCCATTTAATTCTTCATCATAAAGTATTCCTCTACTTTCTAAAACCCCTAATGCTCTATTAGATGCATTAAATTCTACTGGCAAAGTAACTATTTGAAACAATACAACTCCGCCAAAAAGAATAACACCAAAATTAATTAAAGGTTGAATTCCTAGGAATATACCTAATATAAACAATATCCATGAAGCATTTGAACCTATAGTAGCTATAGGAACTATAGCGTTTCTAAGTGTCAGTGGGTAATAGTTCACTTTATGCTGTATTGCATGACCAGTTTCATGGGCCGCTACCCCTATTGCAGCTACTGAAGTCCCATTATAAACATCTTGTGATAATCTCATAACTTTATTTTTAGGATCATAGTGATCTGTTAGCTTTCCCCCTACCATCTCTACTGGTATATGGAACAATCCTTCCGAATCTAAAAGCATTCTAGCTACTTGAGCTCCTGTATAACCATTTCTGCTAGACACTCTAGAATACTTAGCAAATGTAGTATTTATTTTTGTTTGAGCCCAAAACGTTATTATTATAGCTGGCAAAAGTATTATCATAGTACTATCATACCAAAACATTTAATAAGCTTTATAAAATCTACAAAACAATCTACAAAACCTCAGTAAATATATATACTATAGATTTTATTCATACACTACTAATATTTATATACTAAACTTAAATATTAGTGTACATAATAGCATTTCTCTATAATGCTATACCGCAAGCTAACGGTATTTTTGCCACTCCCTTCTAAAAATCAAGTAATTAATTTTACTTTTAAAATATAGAGTAATTACTTGAAATATTTTTTTATTATTTAATTTCTGTTACCACTAAAATGGTTTAATAATTTTTATTTTAGAATATTTCCTTCTTTTATTTGATTTCCTCTAATATATTCCTTTACTAATATAGGTTTTTTACCTGGGAATTGAACCTTTTCTATAAGTAAAGTATTCTCACCACAAGCAACTTCTATACCTTCCTCTGTAACCTTCAATATGCATCCTGGAACTTCTGAAGCTTTCTTATTTATAACTTGTGCTTTATATATTTTCATAACTTTATCTTCATATTCAGTAAAAGCAATAGGCCATGGATTCAATCCCCGTATTAAGTTATTAATGTTTTCAGCCTTTTCACTCCAATTTATTTTAGCCATGTCTTTATTTATCATTGAAGCATAGCAGCTAAGAGAATCTTCTTGTTTTTCCCTTTTTATATTAGAAAAATTATTTATAGTTTCAATTAAAAGACTAGAACCCTTTCCACTCAAAATATCATGTAATTCTCCAGCAGTCATGTCTTTTCCTATTTCCACTTCCTGCTTAAGAAGCATATCTCCTGTATCTAGACCTTCTCCCATAATCATAGAAGTATTTCCACTTTTAGTTTCACCATTTATTATGGCAAAATTTATAGGAGCTGCTCCCCTATACTTAGGTAGCAATGATGCATGTAAATTTATACATGCATATTTAGGGATTTCTAAAACTTCCTTAGACAAAATCTGACCAAAAGCTACCACTATTATAAAATCTGGTTGTATCTCCCTTAATTTATCTATATATTCTCTTTCTTTCTTTAAGTTTTTTGGCTGATATACAGGAATATTATTTTCCAAAGCCACCATCTTAACTGGAGACATAGTTATTTTATTTCCTCTTCCCTTAGGTCTATCCGGTTGAGTAAATACAGCTTTAACATCAAAATTTTCAATTAAACCTTTAAGTGAAGGTACCGCAAAATCCGGTGTTCCCATAAATACTATATTCATTACTCTATTACACCCTCTTCAATTGTTTTGTCTATATATAAAACTCCATCTAAGTGGTCTATTTCATGACAAAATGCCCTAGCTAAAAGCCCCTCTCCTTCTAGTATTACCTCTTCTCCCTTTTCGTTTAAAGCTTTTACTTTAACCCATTCAGGTCTTTCCACAGTACCTTGTCTTCCAGGTATACTTAAGCAGCCCTCTATATCAATGTAACTACCTTTAGTTTCTATTATTTCAGGATTTATTATAACTATAGGACCTTCTCCCACGTCTATTACTGCCATTCTCTTTAAAATACCTATTTGTGGTGCAGCAAGACCTACTCCATCTGCCTTATACATAGTTTCTTTCATATCTTCAATTAATGTTAAAAGTCTTTTATCTATATTTTCAACCTTTCTACATTTCTTTCTTAATATTTCGTCGCCTTCAATTCTTATAGTTCTTAAAGCCATTTTTAAAACCCCTCTCTATTTTTTAAAGCATATTATTTGGATTTATATCTATATTAATTCTTATATTATTATAATCTTCTTTAATTAATTCATAAATAATATTTTTAATTTTTCTTGCTAATTCTATACTCACTTCACCCTTAAGTATTATCTGCCATCTATAATTACTTTTTATTTTTGATAGGGCGCATGGGCAAGGACCTAATAAATTAATTTTATCATAATTTACTAGAATTTTGTTTAAATATATACCAACATTTTGTATATTTTTTATTAAAATATCTTCCCTTTCACTGCTCATATTTATACATAATATATCTGAAAAAGGCGGATACTTCATATCTTTTCTCAAATTTATTTCTTTTTCATAAAATCCTATATAATCATTACATGCTGCATATTGTATGCTATAATTTTCTGGGCTATAGGTTTGTATAACCACTTTTCCAGGTTTAACTCCCCTACCAGCTCTACCTGAAACTTGAGTTACAATTTGATAAGTTCTTTCATTAGCTCTAAAATCAGGCATATTTAAAGATAAATCAGCAGCTATTATTCCTACTAAAGTTACATCTTTAAAATCCAATCCTTTTGCTATCATTTGAGTTCCTATCAAAATATCAGCATGCTTATTTTTAAAGCTTTCATAAATATACTCATAAGAATTTTTCTTCCTAGTGGTGTCAAAGTCCATTCTTAAAGTTCTAGCTTCTGGGAAAAACTTTTTAATATCTCTTTCCACTCTTTCCGTACCTATACCAAAATATTTAACATATTTGCTACCACACTGCGGGCATTCTTTAGGCACTTTAACATTGCTTCCACAGTAATGACAATTTAATTGAGAACTATCTTGGTGGTAGGTAAGGGATATGTCACAATTAGGGCATTTAAAAACATATCCACATGCTCTACAGGATATAAAAGTTGAAAATCCTCTCCTATTTAAAAACAATATAATTTGTTCTTTTTTATTAAGCCTATCTTTAATACTGTAAAAAAGTTCTCTGCTGAAAATGCTTCTGTTATTATTTAGAAGTTCTTCTCTCATATCCACAACTTTTACTTCTGGAAAGCTAGCCCCATCTACTCTACTATTTATAGTAATAAGATTAATCTCACCATTTATAGCTCTATGGTAAGTATTTATACTAGGTGTAGCAGAGCCTAAAACCACTTTACAATCCTGTATTTCACTTATTAATTCTGCCACTTCCACAGCGGTGTATTTTGGAGAACTCTCTGATTTATAGCTAGATTCATGCTCTTCATCTATAACTATAAGTCCCAAATTAGAAAAAGGTAAAAACAAAGCCGACCTAGCGCCAACTGCTACTTTAACTTCTTTATTTTTAACCCTAATCCATTCATCTATTCTTTCACCTGGTGATAATTTACTGTGAAACACTGCTATATCCCTGCCAAATCTTCCTTTAAATCTCTCAACCATTTGAGGCGTTAAGGATATCTCTGGAACTAAAATTATAGAATCTTTATTTTCTTTTATCATTTGGCTAACTAGGTGCATATAAATCTCAGTCTTTCCACTACCAGTAACTCCATGGATTAATGATATATTTTTAGATGAATTTAATATTGTTTCCACTGCATCCTTTTGATGCTTATTTAGCTGTTTTTCTTTATAGCATTCATATTCTCTGTAATTATATCTATTAACTATAATTTCATTTTGCAATAAAAAACCATGTTTTATCATAGTATTTATGGACGATAATGATAGTGAAAATTTATTACTTAATGAGGTTTTATTATATACACCATTGTTTTTTTCAACAACACTATGTATATAATTATATGGTTTTTTATTAAATTTTTGGTCTAAAGATTTTCCTAAACATATTACATTATTAGTTTTATTACCTATTCCCTTAATTATTCCACTTGGAACAATTGTTTTTATGCATTCTATATAAGTACAAATATATTTATTTTTCATTTTTTCTATAAGTTCTAAATCCTTTAAGCTAAGTAGTGGATATTCTTCACATATACTCTTTACATACTTTAGTCCTTTTATTTTTTTATCTAAATTTTCATATAGCTCTACTATATAAGCATCTAATACTCTGTTCCCTCTTCCAAAAGGAACTTTTACATGCAATCCCACTTCTACCTTTATAGCTATTTTTTCTGGAATACCGTATGTAAATACTCTGTCCACTTGTTCAGATTCATTATCTACTATTACACCAGCATATTTATACACCTTATCACCCTTTTGTGCATATAATGAAAAAAGCGCATTAGCGCTTTTTATTTACTAAATTAAGTAATTTTCTTGCCACGGATCTCTTCGACATTTTTTCCATTTCAAGCACTTGGCCATTTCTACATAAAATCGTAACTCTGTTGTCTTCAGATCTAAATCCTGTATCATTAGAAGTTATATCATTAGCAACTATATAATCTAAATTCTTATTTTCTAATTTGCTCTTAGCATTACTTATTAAATCTTGACTTTCAGCAGCAAAGCCAACTAATATTTGTTCTTCTTTTATTTCACCTAATTTTCTTAGTATATCCGTGTCCTTTATAAAATCAAAAGAGAGTTTTTCTCCTTTTTTCTTTATCTTTTGATTTTGGTAAACCTCAGGTTTGTAATCAGCCACTGCCGCAGCTTTAATAACTATATTACTTTGGCTAAAATTATCCAAAACCGCTTTTAACATTTCTTCATTAGTTTTCACTGAAATAAAATTTACCCCATAAGGAATTTTCAAGTTAGTAGGTCCAGAAATAAGAGTAACTTGAGCCCCTCTATCTCTAGCTTCCTCAGCTATAGCATAACCCATTTTCCCACTGGATCTATTAGTAATAAATCTCACAGGATCAATAGGTGCTATCGTAGGCCCTGCAGTAACTAATACCTTCTTATCTATCATATCTTTTGGAGAATACAGCATAGATGCTAATATTTCTACTATTAATTCTGTATCTGCTAATTTTCCTTCTCCTACATCACCACATGCAAGCCTTCCACTTTGTGGTTCAATAAATTTATAACCAAACTCTTTTAATTTATTAATATTATTCTGTACAATTGGATTATTGTACATATTAGTATTCATGGCAGAAGCAAAAACTACTGGAGCCTGTGTAGCCATTATAGTAGTTGATAGCATATCATCTGCTATGCCATTTGCAACCTTCCCTATAATATTTGCTGTAGCCGGTACTATTGCAATTAGATCTGCTTTTTTTGCTAAGGATATATGTTGTATTTCCCACTGCTTAGGTTCTTCAAACATATTACTTATTACCATATTTCCACTTAAAGCTTGAAAACTTAGGGGATTAACAAATTCGCAGGCAGATTTAGTCATTATAACATGTACTTCAATATCCTTTTTTCTAAGCTTGCTTACTACATCTAACGCTTTATATACAGCTATTCCTCCTGTTACTCCTAGCACCACAGTTTTTTTACTGCTCATTTACTTTATTCCTTCTTTCCCTTCTTCTACTGTTATCATATCATTATTTATTTCATTGATAGCAATAGTTACAGGCTTATTAGAATCTGTATCTAATAAAGGTTTATCTCCATCTATTATTTGTCTTGCTCTTCTAGCTGCCACTATGATTAATGAATATCTATTATCAACCTTTTGTAATAAATCTATTAAAGGTGGATTTATCATTGATATCCCTTTTTTACTCATTCGAATCACTCCTTATTGGTTTTTAATTAAAAATTTATCATAAATTAATGATTGCATTTTTTTCAATTTGCATTTTTCAGCTAATATTATGCTTTCCACTCTTCTTACAGCTGCATCAACAGTATCGTTCACCACTACATAATCGTATTCCTTTGAACACTCTATCTCCCTATTTGCTGATTCTAATCTAGTTTTTAGCGATTCTTCAGTTTCTGTACCTCTGTTAACTATCCTGTTTTTAAGTTCTTCATAAGATGGTGGTAATATGAATATAAGTATTGCTTCACTATAGGCTTTCTTTACATTTATAGCACCTTGTATATCTATCTCTAATATTACATCTTTCCCCTTTTCTAGTTTTTCTATAACATTAGATTTAGGTGTTCCATAATAATTATTATATACATGAGCATATTCTAAGAAATCTCTTTCCTCAATTTTAGCTTCAAACTCTTCCTTAGTTAAAAAGTAATATTCTTTTCCGTGTTGTTCTCCTTTTCTTGGAGATCTTGTAGTGGCAGAAACTGATAACCAAAAATCATTTCTCTTCAAAACTTCCTTGCAAATAGTACCCTTTCCAGTACCAGAAGGCCCGGAAATAACTATTAAAAGACCTTTTGAATCCATTATTCCTCAACCTCTTCTATATTTTCATCTTCTTTAGATGACAATCTATGTGCAACGGTTTCTGGTTGAACTGCTGATAATATTACATGATCGCTGTCTGTTATTATTACAGCTCTTGTTCTTCTTCCGTATGTGGCGTCTATAAGCATCCCTCTGTCTCTAGCTTCTTGTATTATTCTTTTGATTGGAGCTGATTCTGGGCTTACGATAGCCACCAATCTATTTGCTGAAACTATATTTCCAAATCCTATGTTTATTAGTTTTATATTCATTTGAATCCTCCTCAAATTTATTCTACATTTTGAATTTGTTCTCTTATTTTTTCTATTTCACTTTTCATATTTAATACAAAATTGCATATTTCCAGGTCATTAGCTTTAGAACCTATTGTATTTGCTTCTCTGTTCATTTCTTGCACAATAAAATCTAATTTTCTTCCCACAGACTCTTCTAAATCTAAAGTAACTTTTAGCTGTTCTATGTGACTATTTAATCTAACTATTTCTTCATCTATACATGCTTTGTCAGCAAAAATAGCCACTTCCATAGCCAATCTTCCTTCATCTATAGAATGCTCATCCATTAAATCTTTTAATCTATTTTGAAGTTTTTCTTTATACTCTATAGGTATTTGTGGAGCCCTCTGTGCCACAGCATCAACCATATCCTTTATATTTTGGCATCTAGAAATTATATCTTCCTTTAATTTATTTCCTTCCCTCTTTCTCATTTCCACAAGAAGTTCTAATGCTTTTTCTAATGGTTTTTTTAAACAGTTCCATATTTCTTCTAAATCTTCTTCTTTATACTCTAGAGATATAACATCCGGAAATTTAGCAATTAAAGATACAGATATATCATCTCTAACACTGTATGTTCCTCTTATCTCTTCTAAACATCTTACATAACTATCGGCTAATTTTTTATTAAACTTAGCTTCCAAATCTTCCTTTTGTAGTATATTTTGAGTTATAAATAAATCAACCTTACCTCTTTTTAATTTTTCACTTATAAGCTTTCTTATGTTCTCTTCTAGTGAAAGTAAGCTTTTAGGAAGTCTAATATTTATATCTAGATACCTGTGATTAACTGTTTTTATTTCCACATCAAAACTTCTTTTTTCTCCTTGAGAAGTAGCCCTCCCAAAACCAGTCATACTCTTTATCATATTATTCATCCTTCCGGTCTTAATCAATTCATACTAATTATTATACATAAATATAACCTTGAATTTCAAGTAAAAAATTAAATACGTACATTTATTTCATTTTTTTTAGGTTTTTTAACCCTTTTTCTATAATTTCTTTTTCTTCAGTTAGTGCTATTCTAAAATAATCATAACCTAAATTTCCAAAAACATAACCTGGTGTCACTATTAAATTGCATTTATACATAAGTTCTTTGCAAAATTCATGAGTAGAGTAGCTTTTAGGAGTTTTGCACCATATATAAAAAGCACCATTACCATCGTAATATTCTATTTGGTATAATTTAAGTATTTTTTTAGCAGTTTCCCTTCTTATATCGTAAATTTTTCTCATGCTATATATATATTCTCTTTCTATTTTTAAAGCCTCTACTGCAGCCAACTGTATTGGTATATATTGTCCTGAGTCCATAATAGCTTTAACCTTTAAAAGTTCCTTTAAAACTTTAGAATTCCCAACCACATAAGCTATTCTAAATCCTGTCATATTATAAGTTTTTGACATAGTACCAAATTCGATGCATTGCTTTTCTTTATCAAATTGCAACAAACTTATATTTTTTTCTCCTAGTCTAATTATTTCTCCATATGCATTATCATTACACAATACAATATTATTATTATAACATATATTTACTAATTCCTTATAAAAAAACTCATTTGCTAATGCTCCTGTAGGATTATTAGGATAATTTATCATAAAAAGCTTACTTTTGCTTATTATATTTTTAGGAATGGACTTTATGTCTGGTAAATAATCAAACTCTCTTTTCAGCGGAACTATCTCCGGTACTACTCCCCACAAATGAGCATTATTTAAATATGCTGGATATGCCGGATCCGTTATTATCATGCTATCCCCGGTATCACAAACTGCAGGAATTATTTTACTTATGCCTTCTTTTGACCCAATTAGTATAACCACTTCATCCATATTTAAGTTAACGCCATATACTTCCTTATAATACTTTATAACTGCCTTTTTTAGTTCCTGTTCTCCATCATAAGGAGGATATTTATTACATCCTTCCTTTTTAATATTTTTCATTAAGGAATTGACTATATTTTCATGCAGAGGTAAATTAGGATCTCCAATAGATAAATCGATTATTTCCTTTCCTCTTTCAATAAGTTCCCTTTTCAAATCACCTATGGCTTTAAATTCATAGTTTCCTATCCTATACAATCTATTATTTATTTTCATTTTTAATCCTCCATATATATAACTTTTTATTATTTTATTCATATACACAAATAACTGTTACATACTATGGAATCTATATATTTATAAATAAATAAGCCACTACCAAAAATAAATTTTAGTAGTGACTATAATTTTTATCAACTAAACATAATTCAATTCATTATTATATTTCTATATTCCAGTAGCTATTAATTTAGCTATAAATAGTATAGCAAGAATATACATAACAATAGATATTTTTTTCTTATTTTTCTTATTAAATATATTATTTATAATGTTTAATATTACATAAGCTAACACTCCAATGGTCAATCCATCTCCTATGCTATAGGTTAATGGCATTAATGCTATAGTTAAAAATGCTGGAATTCCTTCTGTAAAATCTGAAAAGTTTATTTTAACAATATTTTCCACCATAAAGAATCCTACTACTATCAAAGCAGGTGCTGTAGCACAAGCTGGTATTGCTATGAATAAAGGAGACAAAAACATTGCTAGTAAAAATAATATTCCTGTTACTACAGAAGTAAGGCCTGTTCTTCCTCCTTCTGCAACTCCTGCTGAACTTTCTACATAAGTAGTTACAGTAGATGTACCTAATAAAGCACCAAAAGTAGTTCCTATAGAATCTACTAATAAAGCTTTTCCTGCTCTTGGTACCTTTCCTTCTTTATCTACCATACCAACTTTTGATGCAACACCTACTAAAGTTCCAACAGTATCGAAAAAATCAACAAATAAGAAAGTCAACATTATTGTAGCAAAAGATAAAGTATTTATACCATTAAAATCTAGCTTAAATGCTATACCACTTAAAGATTCAAAGGCAAATATTTTCTTTGGGAAAGATGATATTCCATAATAAGCTGCTGCATTGGGTTGAAGTGCTGCATATATCCATGCACAAATAGAACTCACTAATATGCCCCATAGTATGGACCCTTTAACATTCTTACTTGAAAGTGCCACTATTACTATTATTCCTATTACAGCTATTAATACTGTAGGGCTTGTAAAATTACCTATTGAAACAAAGGTAGCAGGATTTTTTATAACTATTCCAGCATTAACAAATCCTATAAATGCTATGAATAATCCTATACCACCAGTAACCGCAATCTTCAAAGTATTTGGAATAGCATTAACCACTGCTTCTCTAACTTTTGTTAAGGATAAGATAATAAAAATAATACCTTCTAGGAATACTGCTGTTAAAGCTACAGTCCAATCAACACCCATGATTCCACATACTGTATAGGCAAAGAAAGCATTTAATCCCATACCTGAAGCCAAAGCAAAGGGTAAGTTTGCATATAAACCCATTAAAATAGTAGTAACACCAGCTGATAAACATGTAGCTGTTACAAGTGCTCCCATTGGCATACCTGTAGCACTAAGTATCCCTGGATTTACAGCAATTATATATGCCATAGTTAAAAATGTAGTTATGCCGGCTATGACTTCTTTTTTTACGTCAGTGCCATTTTCTTTTAGTTTAAAAAACTGTTCCATTGTTGTACCCCCTAAATAATTTTAATTTATAAATACAAAATAAAAAAGTAGCTTCTTAAAGATATGAGCAATCCTTAAGAGGCTACTTTTATGTAAAAATAAAGTAACTTTAGTTGATTGTCCCATAGTCAGATATTTACGGCATCTGGTAGAAACTTCTGATCCATATTATCAGAATTATATGAGTTATAATTAATTTATTTACATTAACTTTACAAAAACATCATACCACCTTATATTTTTCAAGTCAATACAAATACGAATATTTTTTTATTTTTTTAATAAATAATTCGTTTTAGTATAGGTCTTTTTCAAATAATTCTCTAACTTCTTCTATATTACTAGTTTTTCCTAGAGCTAATATTAACTTTATTCTAGCCTTTTGTCCTGGCAAGTCGTCTCCAAATATAACCCCCATATTTCTAAGCATTTTACCTCCACCAGGATAACCATAAGAATCCATGACTCTTCCTTTAAAGCATCTAGAAACTAATACCACAGCTACACCCTTTTTAATAGCTCTTTCCACAGCTTCAGCCATTTTAGGTGGAATATTACCTCTTCCCATACCTTCCACTACTAATCCTTTGCATCCTCTTTCTACACAGAAATCTATAAGCTTACCATCCATACCTGCTACAGCTTTAATTAAATCTACATTAGGCTCTATTTCATCTGTATTTATATGCTGCTTTTTTAATGCATCTCTATAAAATATTGCTCTATTGCTATCTATAATGCCTATTGGTCCAAATTCTGGAGTTTGAAATGTATTTAAATGCATTGTATGTGATTTGGTAACTTCACTGGCACAATGAAGCTCGTCATTTAAACATACCATAACTCCCTTATTTTTAGCTTCTTGACTTATTACAGTACAAATAGATGCCGCTAAATTAGCCGGCCCATCATATCCAAGTTCTGAACTATTTCTCATAGATCCTGTAACTACCACAGGCTTTTCACTTTTAATAGTTAAATCTAAAAAATATGCTGTTTCTTCTAAAGTATCTGTACCATGAGTTACAACTACACCGCATATTTCTTCTCTTTTTAATAGTTTTCTTACATACTTTGACAGTTCCATCATTTTTTCTGGTGTCATGTGTGGTCCTGGTAAGCTTGAAAAAGTTGAAGATTCAATTTCAGCATGTTCCTCTATACCTGTAACCATATGAAGAATCTCATCTCCACTTAAAGTTGGAACTGCTGCTTGAATTCTAGGATCCACTTTCATTGAAATAGTTCCTCCATTAAATACTACTGCTACCTTTTTCATAATGTTTCCCCCCCAAATATATTGTAAATTGAATTCTGAAAGAATTCCTTCTATACAAATTTATTTTACAATATTTTTATCATAAATACACTATAAAATAAAAAAAAGCCAAGTTAAATTAAACTTAGCTCTTAAATATTAATTTTATTCTTTATTTAGGTCATCCTTTTTTTCCTCATTATCATCTATCTCATCGTCAAGATATCCTTTGTTTTGAGTGATAGGATTATTTAATATTCCCGCTATAACTAATATTCCTAAAAATGAATTTACTATTTCACTATAATTTTTAGGAAGCACCTTTAACCCAAAACTTTCTAAAAGTAAAGGAACAAAGGCAAAGATAGAAAGCCATAATCCATAGTTCTTAAATCTATTCACATTTCCATCTCCTTCATTTTTTCCTTTACTATATTTTACTTTAGATTTGATAAAATGGTTACAAAATCCATTGTTTTAATTTTAAAATTTAGTTAATACCTCTTGCATTCTTTTTGCCTGCATTGCAGACTCTTCAGCAAATTCTTTAAAAAGACACGCCACATCTTTATCATCTACATCATAAGAATGCATTTGATAATCTCTTACATTTTCTTGAGCATCTAATATTTTCTTCTTTAATATATCCTTTGTACTTAAATCCATATATATCACTCCTAACATTATATTATTATCTATTATTATTATTTGAAATAATTTAGTTATTATTCATTAATGACTATGCTATAATTATTAAATATACATACAATTAGCAATAAACTTAAGAGGTGATTTATAATGGCTGATGTGACATTTGGAGTAAAAGTAACAGAAGATTTAAAGCAAAAATTAACTAAAATAATTAAAGACTCTGGCATGCAAGGCAAGGATTTTATGCAAAATATGGTTAATATTTATGAATTGGAAACCACCAAAAAATCCACACCAGAAATAGCTCAAGACATAACAGAACTACAATATTTAACTTCAAGAATAAACAATATATATCTAAATTTAGCTCATAGAATAGATAATATAAAAAATTCAAATAATGAACTATATGAAGAACAATTAAAAATTCAAGAGGAAAAAATTTTTTCTTTAAAAGAAGAACTTAAGTGTTCTCAAGATAAAAACAACAAATTAGTTAAGGAATTGGAACTTATAAAATCTTCTATGAAAGAAATGGAAGATAAAAATTCATCTCTAGAGGATATGAATAATAGTAATAAGCTACTTATAAAAGAATATAACCAAAAGCTATATGATTTTTCTCAAAAGATAAATGAATTTAAGAAGGATTCAGAAGAATATATAAAAGCTAATGAATATATAAAAAAATTAGAAAAAGATAATGAAAGCTTAAAGTCTTCTTTAGAAAAACTATCTACAGACAATAGAGAAGAACTGTTAAAAAAAGATTACCAAATATCTTCATTAGAGAAAACTATAGAACTAATTAAAAATGACAATGAAAAAACTATAGAAAACCTAAAAGATAAATTTAGTATTGAAAAAGATAAAGAAATTTTAAAATTAGAAAAAGATTATAATTCAAAAATTAATTCTATTATAGACACTTATAATTCTAAAATAAAAACTCTTCTAGAAGAAAAAGAAAACACAAATAAAGTTAGTACAAAAGTTTCTGAGTAACAAAATAGTTATATTTACAATAGAATAGTATTGAGGAAACCTTTCTCTCCTTATTTTATCCGATGACTACCTGCCGTAACACTCCCACTTCTAACAAAGTGGAAGATAACGGCAGCTACGTCCCTGGATAACGATCTCTAACCTTCAGTTGGAGTAAAAACTCCATCTGAAGGTTAGAGATCTGTTTATAAAAATTAAGGAAAGGAGATCTTAATATGTTCTGGTTTGGATATAGTTGTTCTTGCATATGCATATGGTTTATAATATTTATTTTAATTATATGTTGTTGTTGCTTTTAACTAAAAAATTACAGGCTGATTTAAATCAGCCTGTTTATTATTTTTATAATATTATACAAATTAAATTACCATTTCCTTCATTTATTATTTTTTCTAAAGTCTTTTGTAATTTCACCTGTACATCCTCTGGCATTTTATATAATTTTTTCTGAAGTCCATCCTTAACCAAAACTTCTATTGATCTGCCAAACATATTACTTTGCCATATCTTTGAAGGATCACTTTCAAATTGTTCTAAAATAGATTTAACCAATTCCTCACTTTGTTTTTCAGTACCCATTATTGGAGAAATTTCTGTATTTATATTAGCTTTTATTAAGTGTAAGGATGGTGCACTAGCCTTTAATTTAACTCCATATCTACCACCCTGTTGAACAATTTCTGGTTCTTCTAATTTCATTTCATCTAACTGAGGAGCAACCAATCCATATCCTGTTTCTTTTACATCTTTAAGCGCTTCAGCTACTTTATCGTATTCTATTTTTGCTGTATACAAGTCATCCATTATATCTAATAGTTCATTTTCGTTTTTTATATCCCTATTACACTTTTCTCCTAATACTTTATAAAAAATATCTCCTTTAGGTTTTAATTCTAATCTAGCTGTACCTTCTCCCATATTTATTTCCATTAAATTGGAGCTATCTAAAAATTCAATTTTGCTAAAATCTAGTAAAGACTTTCTAATATCTCTAATTTTATATATGTTCTTACACATGTCTCTAACTAGATTTATGAAGTTTACTTTCAACCAATGACTAGGTTGTAATTTTTCTATCCATTCCGGCATATCCACATTTATTTCTTTTACAGGGAATTCTTTTAGTACTCTTTCTAATATATTTTTTATATCTTCATCTTTCATGTTTAATACATCTACTATTTGAACAGGCACGTCATATTTTACTTCCAATGACTTTCTCAATTCTATAGTTTCAGGCTCATAAGGTTTTTTGGTATTTAAAATAACTATAAAAGGCTTGTTTATAGATTTTAGTTCATTAATTACCCTTTCTTCTGCCTTAACGTATTCATCTCTAGTTATATCTGTAATAGATCCATCGGTAGTTACCACCAATCCTATGGTAGAATGTTCATTTATAACTTTTTTGGTTCCTATTTCTGCTGCTTCCTCAAAAGGTATTTCATAATCATACCATGGAGTAGTGACCATCTTAGGGGTTTCATTCTCCATATAACCTAATGCTCCATCTACTATATACCCTACACAATCTACCATTCTCACTTTAAATTTGGTATTGTCATTTATGTTTATATCCACTGCTTCATTAGGCACAAATTTAGGCTCCATTGTATGAATAGATTTTCCCGAACCACTTTGAGGGAGCTCATCTTTTGCTCTACCCTTTTTATGGGGATTGGTTATATTAGGCAAAACCATTAATTCCATAAACCTCTTAATAAAAGTAGATTTACCCGTTCTCACAGGTCCTACTACTCCCACGTATATATCCCCTTGGGTTCTTTCAGCAATATCATTATATATATCGAAGTTTTCCAAGTTATACCCTCCCATTATTTACATATTAACAATATATATATATTACTCAATATTTAAAATATTACAAAAAAGCTTACATTAGATATTTTTTTATCTAATGTAAGCTTTTTTATCTATATTTCATTTTTTTTATCTCTAGTCATTAATTCATATACACCATATTTGGCATCTTTATCTTGGAATAAAACTTTATACAGTATTTCTGTGATAGGCATATTAACTTCTAATTTGCAACTTAGTTTATAAAAGGCCTTACATGCTTTTACTCCCTCTACCACCATTCCAACTTCCCTGCAAGCTTCTTCCGTAGTTAACCCTTTACCTATTAGTATTCCAGCTCTTCTGTTTCTACTGTGCATACTAGTACAAGTAACTATCAAATCACCCATACCTGCAAGTCCATAAAAAGTTTCTTTTTTACCACCTAGCTTAGTTCCTATTTTAACTATTTCGCTCATTCCTCTTGTCATAAGTGCTGCCTTAGTATTATCGCCATAACCAATACCATCAGAAATTCCAGCAGCCAAAGCTATTATATTTTTTACTGCCCCGCCTACTTCAACACCTATTAAGTCCTCATTTGTGTACACTCTAAATTTATTAGTCATAAATAAATCCTGTACTTCTTTAGCAATATCCATATTTTCTGAACTAACTACTACAGTGGTGGGTATATCTAAAGCTACTTCTTCAGCATGACTTGGACCTGATAATATAACTATAGATTCTGTATTTAATTCACTTTTTATAACTTGAGATAGTCTATCTCCACTTTCTTCATCTATACCCTTTGCTATGCTTATTATCACTTTATCCTTAGTTATAAACTCTTTTATGTCTCTGCATAAGGTTCTAACTGCATGTGAAGGAACAGCTAACACTATATATTTACTATTTTCTATAGCTTTATCTAATTCAGTAGTTGCTAATACATTTGAAGGTATTATAATATTAGGCAAATACTTAATATTTTCTTTTTTTATATTAATATCCTCTACTACACTAGTTTTTCTATCCCATAGGGTAATAGAAGATCCTTTTTTGCCTAACATAACAGATAATGCTGTTCCAAAACTTCCCCCTCCTAAGAAAGTGATGTTTTCCATTCTACTCCTTCCTTTCTCTAAATATAAGCTTTATACCAGTACCTTTAAACTCAAAACTTTCTCTTAATTGATTTTCTAAATATCTTTGGTATGAAAAATGCAACGTACTAACATCATTTACAAAGAACACAAATGTAGGTGGTTTAATACCAACCTGAGTTGCATAATAAATTTTTAATCTCTTTGATCCTACCACAGGAGGTTCTTGCATTAATACTGCTCTATTCACAACTTCATTTAAAACTCCTGTAGATATTCTCTTACAATAATTATTATAGCACTCTTTACACATACTTAAAACCTTATGTGATCTTTGTCCTGTTTTAGCTGATATAAACAAATACGGTGCATAAGGCATAAAAGAAAGATTGGTTTGAAAATCTAATTTAAATTTATTTAATGTTTTATCATCTTTTTCAATTAAGTCCCATTTGTTAACAACTACCATTATAGCTTTATTCATTTCATGAGCATAACCTATAATTTTTTCGTCTTGATCACTAACTCCCTCTTCTGCATCTATCATAAGAACGCAGATATCTGCCTTTTCTACTGCTGTTAAGGATCTTATAACACTGTATCTTTCTATTTCTTCTTTAACTTTACTCTTTCTTCTTATACCAGCTGTATCAACTAGTATAAACTTTCCTTCTTCTGTCTCTATGTAACTATCTACTGAATCCCTAGTTGTTCCAGGAATATCACTTACAATATTTCTATCCTCACCTAATATTCTATTTATAAGTGAAGATTTACCTACATTTGGTCTTCCTACAAAAGCTATTCTTATGAATTCATCTTCCTCTTCTTCATCCTCTAGTTTTGGGAAATGGGCTATTACTTGGTCAAGCATATCTCCTAATCCTAGTGCTTGAGAAGCTGATATAGCATTAGGCTCACCCAATCCTAAATTATAAAATTCGTATTTATTGTCTTCATCCATTACCTTATCTATTTTATTAACTACTAAAACCACCGGTTTTTTACTTTTTCTAAGCATTTGAGCTACTTCATAATCTGCCGCCGTAAGACCTTCTTTTCCATCAACAACAAACATTATAACATCGCAGGTTTCTATAGCTATTTGAGCCTGTCTTCTCATTTGTTTAACTATTATGTCATCTCTTTCAGGTTCTATTCCACCTGTATCTATTATAGTAAACTTATTGTTTAACCACTCAGATTGTGCATATATTCTATCTCTTGTAACTCCCGGCTTATCATCCACTATTGATATTCTTTCACCGGCCAATTTATTAAATAAAGTGGATTTACCCACATTTGGTCTTCCTACTATTGCAACTATTGGCTTTGACATATTTATTCCTCCTTGCTGTGATTATTTATTATGTCTATTAAATCTTCTCCTGTGTAATCACAAATTAATATTTTTCTTTTAAGAGCCTTTTCCAGACCTTCAATGGTCATATCATCCAATAATACTTTATCAGAATTCTGTTCTAATTCATATCCTTTCCTAAGAATATTGTTAGATATTATTAAATATTCGCCTAATTCCTCATGCTTAGTTTGTTCTATAATATCACTACCTGTTAGCAAACCAGCTACCGTTATAGTTTCACCAAAGAAATGATTAATTATTTTTTTTACATTTATTTTTATATTATTGTTATTTTCCATTATTTTTTCAGTAGCAATTAAAATCTCTTCATATGCAGATTTACCAGTAATTATAGTGAAACTTCCTTTGTGATTTTTGTTTATTTTATGTAAATTTCTTTTTATATTTTCTCTAAATAATCTTATCATTCCTATGCCATCTTCTAATTGAGAATATTCCCCGTAGAAGTTTTCTTCTGGTACATCTAATCCAGCCATTACATAAAATTCATCAGATAATCTTACAAAAGGATTATCTATTTCTGCTATATACTTTTGTTGTATTTTTTCTATATTTAAGATCTCTTCCTTAGCAGTATTTTGTGAATAAGTCTCCAGTGGGTGTAGTCCTTCTCTATACTTCGTTACGCCCACTGGCACTACCGCAACACTTTTAACCCACGGATATAATTTATATAAATCACCTACTGTTCTTACAAGTTCTTCTCCATTATTTATACCAGGACAAGAAACAATTTGACAGTTCATTTCTATTTGTGCATTAGCCATTTTCTGCATTATTTCATATAACCTTCCTGCAAATCTATTGTTAAGCATTTTGGCTCTTAACTCAGGATTAGTTGCATGCACAGAAACATTTATAGGACTTATTTTATATTTTATTATTC
This sequence comes from Haloimpatiens lingqiaonensis, assembly GCF_901447495.1. Taxonomy (GTDB): domain Bacteria; phylum Bacillota; class Clostridia; order Clostridiales; family Clostridiaceae; genus Haloimpatiens; species Haloimpatiens lingqiaonensis. Next base: position 50,620 of record NZ_CABDWS010000005.1, on the reverse strand, counting down.
TATCTATTTCTTCATTACTCATATTAGTTAAAGTTACAAAATTACCTTGAAAGAATGATAATCTAGAATCATCGTCCTTAAAATATAGAGTTTTTCTCATACCACTTGGAAGTTGGTCTATAAAACAAAAAACACATTTATTGTGGCAACTTCTAGGTTTATCTAAAATAAAATCCTTAAACTCTATACCCAAATCTTCATCATAGGCTTTTTCTATTTCTATTTCCCACACTTCTCCATTTTCTTTTTCTACTTCTATTGTTACAAATTCATCTGTAACTAAAAACTTATAGTCAATTATATCTTTAACGGGATTTCCATTTATACTTATCAATTTATCATTTGGTTCTATACCCACTTCTTCTGCTATGCCACCTGGTTGAACCCTTAATATTTGGTTTTTTTCCATTGATTTTAAAATTCCTCCTCAAAAAGGTTAATAATATCTATTATGTTATAATACATTAATTAATATTCTTCGTCAATGTTTTAGTTTAAACATATTAAGTATTTACATACAAATCACTTAACAATAAAAACTCCTTTATTAGGAGTTTTCATCTATGCATGTATAGTATTTTTTTATAATTTTCTTGCCGTTATCACTTTTTAAATACCTCATAAAACCCGCTAAAGCTTCCTTATTTTTAGAATTATAATAAATATTTACTGGAATAGTTATTTTATATAATCCATTTTTAATATTATTATCATTTAATTCAATATTATCTAATTTAACATACTCAAATTCTTTATATAGCTCCATTTTAGGTATTAAAGCTATGGTATCTTTATCCATTGTGCTTTTTAATATTTTTTCCTTGTCTATATACTGTATTTTATTTTTGTTTTCCAATTTTAAAAAATTATCTATTTCCTTAAAGGCTAGAATTTTTATTTTCCCCTCTTTATTACTAATATCCTTCCAATCATCTATAGTTCCATTAAGTATTTTATTTAAATTTTCGTAAGTTAAATTCTCTATACCTTTTTCCTTATGTATACCTATGGCTACCCCATCAATACCAAGAGGTGCCTCATTAAATTTCTTTAATTTTTTATTTTCATAAGCTATTATTGCGCATTTATTGTTTTTCTCTTCTTTTATATTTGAAATATTATCCACTAATTTAATTTGTAAATCCTCCTCACTGTTAGCATTATAGCTTTCTACTAAGTCAGCTGCCATATTATAAGTGGATTCTGTACAAATGATTGTGGCATTTTTACTACTATTTTTCACGGTTTTTGATGAACTACAGGCTACAAATGATAAAATGCAAAAACTTATTACAATACATAAATGTTTTCTCATATCCATTACCTTCCGTACTTTTTATAATAGTTTTTGCAATTTACATTTAATTATTCATTTAAATCCACCTGCTCTCCTGTAACTAAATATATAGTCCATTCACATATATTAGTTATATGATCTGCTATTCTTTCTAAATATTTGCATATAAACAAAAATTGAGTAGCTTGGTTAATAGTCTTTATATCCTTCATCATTATTATCAAAAGCTCACTAAAAACCTGTCTATATATGGCATCTACCTTATCATCCATTTTACAAACATTATAAGCCTTACTAACATCAGCCTCAATATATGAATCCAATGACTCTTTTAGCATATGCTCTACTATTTCCGCCATTCTTGGTATATCAATAAGCTCCTTTATATAAACCTCATCCTTTAATATACCTGTTATTTTCGCTATATCTACCGCATGATCTGCTATTCTTTCTAAATCCGTAACTATTTTACTGGTAGTAAATATATATCTTAAGTCTGAAGCTAAAGGCTGCTGCATGGCAATTAGTTTTATACACCTATCCTCTATTTCCTTTTGCATATTATCAACTATATCATCATCTTTAATTATTTTATTTGCCAAATCTCCATTATGATTTATAAGTGCTTCTATACTTAATGAAATTTGTTTTTCCGCTACATTACCCATACTTAAAAGCTCCTTATGAAGTTCTTGTAATTTAGCTTTAAAGACCTCTCTTACCATAAAACACACCTCTCCTTATTAAATATATATAATAATATTTTATCCAAATCTACCAGTTATATAATCTTCTGTTCTTTTATCTCTAGGTCTATAGAATATATCTTCTGTCTTTCCAAATTCAACTATCTCTCCATTTAGAAAAAATACTGTATTATCTGATATTCTTCCGGCTTGCTGCATATTATGTGTTACTATTATAACTGAATATTTTTCTTTCAAATCAGCCATTAATTCTTCCACCTTTAATGTAGATATAGGATCTAAAGCAGAGGTTGGTTCATCCATTAATATAACTTGTGGCTCTACTGCTAGTGTTCTAGCTATACACAATCGCTGTTGCTGACCTCCAGATAGACTTAATGCATTTTTTCCCAATCTATCCTTAACCTCATCCCAAAGTGCAGCTACTTTTAAGCTTTTCTCTACAATGTTATCTAATTTGCTTTTATCCTTTACTCCATGTATTCTAGGTCCATAAGCTACATTGTCATAAATACTCATGGGAAATGGATTGGGTTTTTGAAATACCATACCCACTTTTTTTCTTAATTCAATCACATCCCAATACTCAGAATATATATTCTTATTTTCATATATAATTTCACCATTTATTTTAACTCCATCTATTAAGTCATTCATTCTATTAATTGTTCTAATAAAGGTAGATTTACCACAACCAGAAGGCCCTATTAATGCAGTAACAGAATTCTTTTCAAATTTTAAATTTATATTTTTTAAAGCTTGGTGTTTTCCATAAAAAAGCTCTAAATTATTAGTTTCTATAATATACATAAAATCCCTCCTACTTAGTTCCTGTATAAATCCTTTCTATAACTTTTCCTAATACTCTTGCTAAAACATTGAAAATTAATACCATTAATATGAGAACTGCTGATGCCTTACTAGCTATCTCTGCGGCATCTGAAATCATTCCTTCTGAATTCAATTTCCAAATATGAACTGAAAGAGTTTCTGCAGGTCTAAAAATATTAAATGGAGAATTTGATGTAAAAATATTACCTAATGAAAAATCTAAAGGTGGTGCACTCATACCAGAGGTATATAAAAGTGCTGCTGCTTCTCCAAATATTCTACCAGATGCAAGAATAATCCCTGTAAATATTTGAGGTAATGCTGCAGGCAAAACTATTTTCCAAATGGTTTGGAATTTAGTTGCACCTAACGCTAAACTTCCTTCTTTAACTCCCTTAGATACTGATTTTATAGCATTTTCACTAACTCTTGTAAGTGCAGGCAAATTTAATATAGATACGGCTAATGCTCCAGAAAAAAGTGTAAATCCCCAATTTGTCAAATTTACAAACACCAAAAGTCCAAATAATCCAACTACTATAGATGGCAATGATGCCATAGTTTCTATGCTTACTCTTATTACATTTAAAAATCTTCCCTCTCTGCTATACTCAGCTAAATATATCCCTGCTCCTACACCCAAAGGAACACTTATCAAAAGAGCTATAATTAACATATAAAAAGAATTAAACAACTGTATTCCTATGCCGCCTCCTGCTCCTACTCTCTTTTCCTTTCCAAATAAAAAATTCCATTTTAAAAATCCATTACCTTTGTAAAATATATAACCCACTAAACCTGCCAATATTAAAACTATTACAGCAGACATAAAATACAATATTCCTGTCCATAATCTATCTTTAACCTTAGCGTTCACCATTCTCACCTCTTCTACTTATAAATTTAGTAATTAATATAAATATAAAGGAAATAAAAAGTAGTAATAGTGCTAAACTCCATAATGCATCATTCCATGCAGTTCCAGATAGAGTATTTGCCATATCCATGGTTAGTATACTTGTAAGTGTGCTGGTTGGATTTAAAATTCCATTAGGCATTTTAATAGCATTACCTATTACCATTTGTACAGCTAATGCTTCCCCAAAAGCTCTAGCAAGTCCTAATACTATTCCTGTCATTATTCCATTCTTACAAGCAGGAATTATAGCTTTGGTTATTGTTTGCCATCTGGTTGCCCCTAATCCATAAGATGCTTCTAAATACTCTATAGGCACTGCATTTAACGAATCATAGGCTATACTAGTTATTGTTGGTAAAATCATTATACTAAGTACTATTACCCCAGCCAAAATACTAAATCCTATTCCACCAAAAGTATTCTTTATAAAAGGAATAAGTAAACTAATGCCTACCCATCCATATACTACTGAAGGTATTCCAACAAACAATTCCATAACTGGCTGTAATACCTTTTTACCAAAGGAAGGAGATATATGCTTCATAAATACCGCTACTGCCAAACCTACTGGAGTACTTAAAATCACAGCTCCTATAGACACTATTATTGAACCCATTATAAATATAGCTGTTCCAAACTGAGGAATATCCGCATCTGGCATCCACTTAGATGAAAATAAAAAATCTTTAATAGGATAATGATGTACTGTGAAGATTCTAATTCCCTTACTTCCTATAAAAAATATTATAGATAAAGTTAATACTACTATTAAAATTCCACAAAAGGTTACAAAGCCTTTTCCTATATATTCATTTTTAAAATTATTTATATTTATTTTATTTTTCATATCTACATACCTCAACTAACCTAATAATTTAAAATATAGAATAATTAAATATAATTCAATTTTTTAAAATTAAAACTCTATATTTAAATAGAGTTTTAATTTTAATAGAGTTTTAATTTCATTAATTTCAATTACTATTAAATTATTTTTGCATTTCATCCATAGGTATATATCCCATTTTCTTTATTAAATCATTATTTTCTTTACTTACCATATAATCTAAAAATGCCTTCGTCAATCCTTTAGGTTCTCCCTTGGTATACATATGCTCATAAGACCAAAATGGATATTTACCACTTATTATATTTTCTTCTTTAGGCTCCACTCCATCTATGCTTAGTGTATTCAAATCTTTTTTTACATCTTCGCTTATATAAGATAAGGCCAAATAACTTATAGCTCCTTCAGTTTGCTTAATAGCAGCTCTTACATTTCCACTGGAATCTTGTGTTGTACCTAAGCCTTCCTTTTCTGATTGCCCATCCATTATAGTATCTATAAAAGTAGCTCTAGTTCCAGAGGATTTACCTCTATTAATTATATTTATTTGCTTATCTTCTCCACCTACCTGTTTCCAATTATTAATCTTACCTGTAAATATATCTGTAATCTGTTCACTAGTAAGAGATTTTATATTTATATCCTTACTTACTACCATAGCAAAGCCTATAGCACATACTTTATGATCCACTAATTCTTTTGCCATTTTTTCATCTTTAATCTTATTTTCTGCTATAACATCAGAATTGCCTATTTCTACATTTCCAGAGGCTACTTGATTTATACCAGCTCCGCTGCCTCCACCTTGTACATTTATTTTAGCTTTTGGATTTTTAGATGAAAATTCTATTGCCGCCTGTTCTACTAATGGTTGAAGTGCTGAAGAACCCAATGTTGTTATACTTCCTTGTATTTGTGTGTTTTCCACCTTGGTATTTTGTTTTCCTTTTCCACACCCTACAAAAATCGTCATTGTCATAAGAACCGTTAAAAGTAATAATATTCCTTTTGATCTTTTAATATTCATTCATATGCCTCCTTGTGTAATTTATGTAGTTTGTAATTTTACTAAATTTTTAAAACTACACAATACATTTTCCTTACACTATTTATATTATTCCTTTAAAGTTAAGTAATTATTATATCAATGTTAATTAAAGTTTATTGAAAGTTAATTAAAGTTAACATTCTAATAAAATTACCTACAAAAAAACAAAGAACTGTTCATATCATAATTAAACAATTCTTTGTTTATATAGATTTTATTTGTCATTGTGATTATACGGCAGTGTAACTGTAAATTTACTTCCCTTACCAACTACACTTTCCACATCTATATTGCCATTCATACTTAATACTATATGTTTTACAATGGCTAATCCCAGTCCAGTACCTCCTGCACTTCTAGACCTAGCCTTGTCAACTCTATAAAATCTTTCAAAGAGTCGTGGAATATGCTCTTGTGAAATACCCACTCCTGTATCTTTAACACATATTTTTATGTTATATTTACCTTTTTCAGTTATTATATAAACCTTGCCACCTTTTTCAGAGTATTTTATGGAATTATCAACTAAGTTTATTATCATTTGTTTAAATTTATCTACATTTCCATATATAATTGGAATTTTTTCTCCTTCAATGTAAATTTCTATACCTTTATCTTTGGCAGTATTCTTCATCAAATTATATATATCCATTATTATTTTATTTACGTCCATAGGTTCTTTAGTAACTTCTCTTGCCTTTTCTATATCAGAAAGAGCCATTATATCACTTATAAGCCTTGTTAATCTTTCTGCTTCATCATTTATTATATTTAAAAATTTTTCTCTTGTATCTGAATCTTCTACTTCCTTTAAAGTTTCCGCAAATCCTTTTATAGAAGTTAAAGGCGTCTTGAGCTCATGGGATACATTAGCTACAAATTCACTTCTAACATTCTCCAATTTCTTTATATCAGTTATATCTTGAAGCACTGCAACTTTACCTATATATTCATTTCTATTTACTACATCAGCAGTTTTTATTCTTAAAATTCTTTCACAAGGACATATAGTCTTTATTTCAAAATAGTCGTCATTACTACTTTTAAATATTTTTTCTATATGATTATTCTTTATGCCTTCTAAAATGTTTTTGCCTACCACGTTACCAGATACACCAAAAATCTTCTCTGCGTAAGGATTAATCATTATTATTTTAAAGGTTCTATCTATAGCTATTACTCCACTATCCATACTCTTTAATATAGCTTCTAGCCTTGTTTGTTTATCTACCGAGTCATTAATTGTCTCTTGAAGCTTATCCGCCATTTTATTAAAGCTTTTCCCCAATTGTCCTATTTCATCCTTTGAATTTGCATTAACTCTTCTATCTAATTCGCCCTTTGCTATTCTAGATGTGGTAATTTCTAAATCCTTTACTGGCTTTATTATTATATAGGAAAGCCTATTAGCAAAGACTATGACAACTAAAAATACTAATACTAGTATTAAAAAATAGTAATTTAGATAATTTTCATCAAATTCCTGTATAACTTGAAAAGACATGGCACTCCTTATTATATTTCCATTTTTAAGTTTAGTAGCCACATATAAAGTCTTTTCCTTTGTAGTGTTACTAATTCTAAGGTCACTTCCCTGTCCTTTTTCCATAGCACTCTTTACTTCTTTTCTTTCTTTATGATTTTCTAATTTTTCAGTTACCTTAGAATCATATATAATATTTCCTTGTGCATCTATGTAGGTAATTCTATTATGTGTATCTTTAAAAGTTTCCTGAAAAAAAGTCCTTTGATCTCTTACATTATTAGTCTCTATTAAATTTTTTATCATCAAGTTATTGCTATTTAACTGTTTTCTTATATTGGTTTCATATTGAAGATTAGCAATAGACATAAATAACATAGTTACCACAATTAAGGTAGTAACAATAGAAGCACATAAGTAAAGCATCATTTTTTTCTTCATATCTATTCTCCTAAATTAAATCTATATCCTATTCCCCGTATTGTTTGAATATATCTAGGATTTTTATCATCTTCCTCTACCTTTTTTCTAAGATGCCTAATATGTACATCTACAGTTCTAGTCTCTCCTATGTATTCATATCCCCAAATTTTATCTAAAAGAATTTCCCTAGTCATTACTTTCCCTTCATTTTCTATAAGAATTTGTAGTAATTCAAATTCCTTTAATGTTAAATCTATTTCATCTCCATTTTTTAAAACTAAATGTTTTTGAAAATCCACAAATATACTGCCAAAAGAATATACCTTACCATCATCTTTTGAATTTACTCTTCTAAGTATAGCTTTTACTCTAGCAATTAACTCCCTAACAGAAAAAGGCTTTGTTATATAATCGTCTGCCCCTAATTCTAACCCAAGTATCTTATCTATTTCCTCTCCTTTTGCTGTAATCATTATTATAGGAATATTTGATGTATTTTTATCTCCCCTTATTTTTTTACACACATCATACCCGTCAATACCTGGAAGCATTAAATCAAGTAATATTAATTTAGGTATATTATTTTTTACATACTCTAAGGCCTCATTACCATCCACAGCACATTCAACCTTATATCCATTCTTTTCTAAGTTGAATTTTATTAATTCCCTTATATGTTCTTCATCATCTACTACTAATATTTTTTCCTCCACGTTTATTCCCCCCTATTTTTTTAACATTATAAATGAAAACATTCTATTAGAGGTTTTACTTTTTCTATAGGAAAACCATTGATTTTTCTCATCACAAAAGGTGCATAAATCTAATATATGTATATTTTCTTCAAGTATATAGGAATTTAAACACTGTTTTTTAATACATGCTGTTAAATCTAATTTGTCTATGTGTGTAACATCTTCTCCATAAATATCTACATTTTTAAAATTATTTAATAAATCCTCTCCCACCTTATAACAGCATTTACCTATATGTGGTCCCACATAAACTATTATATCCTCACTTTTTATGGAATACTTGTCCATCATATTTTTTATAACTTTACTTACTATAAAGTTATAAGTGCCTTTCCAACCACTATGCACTGCAGCAATAACCTTTTTATTTTTATCAAACATAACTATTGGAACACAATCTGCTGTAAAAACACCTATAGCTACCAATTTGCTATTTGTGATGATAGCATCTCCCTCATGTATTTTACCGTCATAGTTAACTATTATATTACTATGAGTCTGATTTAAATAGCCTACATTATCTGCATTAAACCATTCTTTAATATTTTTAAGATTTTTTATTCCTTCACTAGTATTTTTATTGAAATTTAATTCTCCATTAGCTGTAGAAAAGTATAAAAGTAAATCTTCAGATTCTTCCCCTATAAATTTATACTGTCCTATATTTTTAATTAACATTTAACACCTCATAAAAGTTTTATATTCGTCCTAATAAAATTCATTTAATTTAAAATAGATTTTATTTGTTGTACATTAAGCTCTTTATTTCTTCCATAAAAGTATTAATATCCTTAAATTGTCTATATACAGATGCAAATCTAACATAGGCTACTTCATCTACATCTTTTAATTTTTTCATAATAATTTCTCCGATTAAATCTGACTTAACTTCTGTAATCATCTGATTGCTTAAAACCTTTTCTACTTCATCTGCTATTTCTTCTATTTGAGCTCTTGACACCGGTCTTTTTTGACATGCTTTAATAAGTCCCGCTACTATTTTAGTTTTATCAAAATATTCCCTGCTAGAATCTTTTTTTACTACTAAAATTGGGATATCTTCTATTTTTTCATAAGTAGTGTATCTTTTACTGCAACTTAAACATTCTCTTCTTCTTCTTATAGCTGTATTATCATCGGTGGATCTAGAATCTACAACCTTGCTCTCTTCATATCCACAATACGGACACTTCACTATACACGCCCTCCTTATAATATTATAATAACTATATTATACACTATTTTATTAAAAATTCTACTGTTCATCTATTAATAGTCCTTTAGGGCTCTGTATCAATATTACATCTACACCTATCTTTTTTATATATTCCCAAGGGATTTCTAAATCTTCATTTTTACTAAACCATGTTCCTTTTTCTCCTGGCAATATTATGGATATAACTTTATAGTCCTCTGTATCTATTTTAAAATCCTTTATAAATCCAAGTTTAGCTCCAGAATCTATATCTATTATCTCCATCATTTTTAAATTATTCATAGAAAACATATATTTCCCTCCCCAAAAGTTTATTTTAATAAATATCTATGAAATATTTATTAAAATATGTCATAAATAAAAAGGGTAGATTTTTATCTACCCATAAATTTATATGTATTTTCTCATATGTTTAAGAGCTGTTTTTTCCAGCCTTGAAACTTGTGCTTGAGAAATACCTATTTCCTCTGCTACTTCCATTTGCGTTCTTCCTTGAAAAAACCTAAGTGACAATATAAGTTTTTCTCTTCCATTCAATTTTTTCATAGCTTCTTTTATAGATATATCTTCTAGCCAATTTTCATCGTAATTTTTATTATCACTTATTTGATCCATAACGTATATTGCATCTCCACCATCATGGTATATAGGTTCAAACAGTGACACTGGATCTTGAATAGCATCTAAGGCAAATACTACTTCTTCTCTTGGCATTTCCAATTCCTTAGCTATTTCTGATATGGTAGGTTCCTTATTATTATGAGCAATCAATCTATCCCTTACCTGTAGTGCCTTATAAGCTATATCCCTTAATGATCTGCTTACTCTTATTGAATTATTATCTCTCAAATACCTTCTTATTTCTCCAATTATCATAGGAACAGCATAGGTTGAAAACTTAACATTTTGATTTAAATCAAAGTTATCTATGGCCTTTATAAGGCCTATACAACCAACTTGGAATAAATCATCTGCATTTTCTCCTCTATTATTAAACCTTTGTATAACACTGAGTACTAAACGTAAATTTCCCTTTATAAACTTTTCTCTAAATTCATTATCACCATCCTTCATTTTAATAAGCATTTGTTTCATTTCTTCTTCCTTAAGTATAGGTAATTTTGCTGTGTTTACTCCACATATTTCTACTTTGTTTACCATCATAATATTCTCGCCCCTTTGTTATACTCGCATTTTAATTATTTCCTTTGTGGGCGATTTTTATACTAATAGACAAACTATAACATTCTACTAATCTCTTTTTTTAATTTTTTAATTATCCTTTTTTCCAATCTAGATATATAAGATTGAGATATACCAAGGGAATCTGCAACTTCCTTTTGCGTTCTCTCCTTCTTTCCATTTAACCCGAATCTCATTTTTACTATTTCTTTTTCTCGGGTATTTAATTTTTTCATAGCTAAAAGAAGTAATTGTTTATCAATTTCCTCTTCAATAAGTTCATATACTTCATCACTATCTGATCCTAATATATCAGAAAGAAGCAGCTCATTACCATCCCAATCAATATTTAAAGGCTCATAGAAGGATATTTCAGCTTTCACCTTGCTGTTACGTCTTAAATACATTAATATTTCATTTTCTATGCATCTAGATGCATAGGTAGCTAATTTTATATTTTTTCTTGGATCAAAAGTATTTACTGCTTTTATAAGTCCTATAGTTCCTACAGATATCAAATCCTCAATACTTATTCCTGTATTTTCAAATTTTCGTGCAATATATACAACCAATCGTAAATTTCTCTCGATTAATGTACTTCTAACACTTTCATCTCCTAACATTAATTTGTTTACAAGTTCCTCTTCTTCTTCTTTAGTAAGAGGAGGAGGAAGGGCATCACTTCCTCCTATGTAATATACCTTTTTTATAAATATTTTAAACTTGCTTAATAAATGATTTAGTAGTACTTTTATTTTGAACATAATATCCCCCCATCACTCAAATATTCCCCTTGATAGTAACGCATTGTAGTCATTATCTTTACTTAATTTATTATCACATAAAGCAATAATAACTTGCTTTTTTTCTTCTTTAAAACCTTCCCTATAAATATTTATGTATACGGGTTTAAATGCCTCCATTCTACCACACTCACCATTTACAAATTTATAGGATATATAGAGTTTGTCTTTGTTATTTTCCACATATGGAATCTGATTCTTTTCTACCACTATAACTGGTAAGTTTGTAACAGGTTCTCTAAGTTCATTTCCTGTATCTAGAAAAGCTTTTATTAATTTATTATATCTATCAGTAACTATCTCTACATTGTATATGAGGTTTTTAATTATTTTTCTATCTTTAACATATGCAATTATTCTATTTATAAAAATATATATTATCATAGAAGATAAAATTAACTTTTTATAAGAAAAATCATCTAAAAATATTCCATTAAAATTACATAATTCTTTATTGTTCATTTGAAAAAATAAACATATTCCTGCTAAAAGCATAGAATAGGCAATAAAAATTACTAATGCTTTTAAAATAAACCTAATTGACTTAGCCCCATAAGCTATTACTATCATTAATAGGGCTATAAATATTTTAAAGGGTAAAAAGCTCAAAAAATTGGATTTTAAATATAAAATAATAACTACATAAAAAGCTCCAATTGAAGAAGCAATAATTAATCTTCTAAAATATATTTTTGTTTTAACTGTGGATGCTGTTATATATAAAAAAAATAAATTTACTATTAAATTTTCTATAAAAATAACATCTACATATACAATCAAATTTAACACCCCTAAACATATTATATATGTTTATATATTAAAATTTTGTCATTTTATAACATAGAATATTTTTTTTATTATACTATTTTCCCTATATAAAATTATTTTTATATAAATATAAACATAACTCGTATATATTTGAGTATAAAAACAAAATACTAAATTTGTTTATAAAATAAAAAAAGTGTCCTAAGACACTTTTTCACTTGAATATTTAGCTATTACTTTTATCTATTTCTTCTTAAAAAAGTAGGTATTTCTAAATCATCATTGGGACAGTTTTTATCTGAAGCTACCTCATCTGTAGCTGTTTTAGCATTGTTTCTTCCATTTGGAGAAAAAATGCCAAAGTCCTTTTCAGCGGAAAAACTATTTTGAGCATTAATTTTTTCTTGCTCAAATCCTGTTGCAATTACAGTAATTCTTAATTCATCTTTTAAATTTTCATCAATAACAGCACCAAAAATTATATTAGCTTCTGGATCTGCTGCTTCTTGAACTATTCCTGCAGCTTCATTTATCTCTAACAATCCTAAATCTCCACCGCCAGTTATGTTTAATAAAACTCCAGTGGCACCTACTATAGAAGTTTCTAGTAAAGGACTAGATATAGCTTGCTTTGCAGCTTCCTGAGCTCTGTTATCTCCAGTTCCTCTACCAACTCCCATGTGAGCAAGTCCCCTGTCTAACATAATAGTCCTAACATCTGCAAAGTCCAAATTTACAAGTCCAGGTATAGTTATTAAATCAGATATACCTTGTACACCTTGTTTTAATACATCATCCGCTAATTTAAAAGAATCCATTAAAGAAGTCTTTTTATCAACCATTGTTAATAATCTTTCGTTTGGTATAGTAACAAGTGTATCAACTCTATCTTTTAAATTTTTAATTCCCATTTCTGCATGAATCATTCTCTTTCTTCCCTCAAAAGGAAATGGTTTTGTTACTACTCCAACAGTCAATATACCCATTGATTTAGCTATTTCCGCAACTACCGGAGCTGCACCAGTACCTGTGCCGCCGCCCATACCAGCTGTTATAAATACCATATCTGCGCCTTTAATAGCTTGAGAAATTTCATCTTTACTTTCCTCTGCTGCCTTTTGTCCAATTTCAGGATTAGCACCAGCTCCAAGCCCTTTTGTTAATTTATCGCCTATCTGAATCTTTTGCGAAGCTTGAGATAACATTAAAGCCTGCTTGTCTGTATTTATAGCTATAAATTCAACATTTCTTAATCCTTCTACTATCATTCTGTTGACCGCATTGTTTCCTCCGCCGCCACAACCTATTACCTTTATTTGAGCAAATTGCTGAACATCTACATCAAAATCTAGCACAATAATACCTCCTCATTAAAAGAAATCCGTTAAAAAATCACGTATTTTTGTTAAAAATTTTTTATTACCATTTTCAAATGAATCTTCGTCTTTTTTAATTCTTGTTCTATCAGAAACTTTTCCTTCAAAAACATTATTTTCTTCTTGCATATTTTTTGCTTCTCTTAAACTGTATCCTACATCTTTTACTATTCCTACAGCTGCAGTATACATAGGATTGTCCGCACCGGTAAAATCAACAGTTCCTATTCTTATATTTTTACCAAACACTTCTCTCCCCAATTTTTCAATTCCATAAAATAATGAAATACCACCACCTACTAAAACAATATCGCTTATTTCATTATAAACATCTGTATCCATAAGCTTTTTCTTGACAAATAGCAAAATTTCTTCTACTCTTGCCTTCATTATTTGATTTAATATTACATAATCAACCTCAATATTACTTCCATATTGAGAATTAATTTTCAACTTTTTATTTTCTTCATTTCCATTTACATTCAAATTTCCATATTTAAGCTTAAGTTCTTCTGCATCTAAATAAGGAATTTTTAAACATATAGAAATATCATTGGTTATATTATTTCCACCAAGAGGAACTACCTCTGTTTTTATTAAAACACCCTTTTTAAATATTGAAATACGAGTGTTCTCTGCACCTACATCAACTATAACATTTTTAAGTTGTCCAGCTTCTTCATCACAAACTGCCTGCCATAATGCTAGTGGTTGTAATACCAATCCAGATATATTTATTCCTGCTCTATTAATACTTTTTATTAAATTATTTATTACAGTGGTATTAGTTGTAATGATTTGACTTTCAACTTCTAATCTAAACCCATTCATTCCAATAGGATCTTTTATACTTTCATATCCATCTACTATGTACTGTAGTGGTATTATACCTACTATTTCCTTATCGGAGGGTATATTTATAAGTTTAGCAGATTCTATAGCTCTATCCACATCTTTTTTCTGAATTTCTCTCTCATCAGAAGAAACAGCTACAACACCCTTGTTATAAATAAGCTCACAAACTTCTCCAGCCAAAGATACATATGCATCCTTTATTCTAATATCTATCATTCTTTGCAATTGCTCTATACATTCCTTTATAGAATTAGCAGTTTCGTCTATATCAACTACTATAGAACGTTTTAATCCACTATTTTTAGCTGAAGCTACCCCTATTATATTAATTTGACCATACTTGTCTAATTTGCCTACTGCAGCACATACTTTAGAGAATCCTATATCAATTCCAACTAAGTAATCATTCATTTATGTCTTTTCCCTCCTTAAGAGACCATCTTAAACTAATATATTCAACACAAAAAGTATTTTTCCTTTTAAAACAGCATACTTTTTCTTCATATCCCTATATAATTTAAATTATATCATAAAAAATATGAATGTTAATTACTTTTAATAAAAATTCAATTAGATTTAATTTAATAAGTTATCTCATTAAAACAATAAAAAAAGAGAAAACTAAGTTTTCTCTTTTTTAATTAACCTTTTCTAAATCAGTTATTTTTATACTCCTAGTATGTAATGTATGTGACCATTCCTTATCATTTTTCTTAACGATTCCTTGAATAGATATTGGAAGCCACGTTATGGTATATATTGGATATATTATATAATACCAAAATATTTTAGGTTCTAGTTTTTTATCTAAAATAAGAATAAAAGGTGTATATATAAACTGTAATATACCTAAAAGTACTGCGGCTATAGTAATCATATTTATATTTACTGAATATACAACCGTATCAAAATTAGCTATTATGTCATAAGCATTCATAAAATATTTTGCACCAGATATTAACATAGATATTCCAACTAAGATTATAACTATTGGCTGTATACTATACAAAGCACAATCAAGAGCCTTTAAATCAAGCTTTTTAATGAATCTTTTCATTAATTTAAAGAAATATCTACTAGATACATCAGCAAAACCTTGCATCCATCTTCTTCGCTGACTCCAAGACTGTTTCAATGTCAAAGGTTTTTCATCATATATTATAGCATCATGAGCCCAACCAACCTTATAGCCATTTAACACTAACTTACATGAGAACTCCAAATCTTCTGTTAGACAAGTTGCACCCCATCCAAGTTCCTTCAATACTTCGGTATCTATACAGAATCCTGTACCACCTAGCTGATTAGATAATCCTAAATTGCTCCTTGAAAGCTGGAACATTCTGTTTGCTGCCCAAAATGATATGGAATAACTACCTGTTATCCAAGTATCCTTTGGGTTTTTACTATCTAAATATCCTTGTACTACCTTAAAACCTTCGCATAATTTTTTATTCATTTCCTTTAAAAAATTTTTAGAAGCAAGATTGTCTGCATCAAATACCGCTACTGCATCGTATTTTTTATCCATTTTTTTGAATATTATATTAAAAATCCACTCCAATGCATAACCTTTTCCTCTTTTTTCATCGTCAAATCTTTCAAATACTAATGCACCTGCTTTTCTTGCTCTTGAAGCTGTTTTATCTTCACAATTATCTGCTATAACAAAAATATCATACAATTCATTTGGATAATCCAGCATTCTCAAACTTAAAACAATATCTTCAATAACGACTTCTTCATTATGCGCTGCTACTATTAGTGCAAATCTCTTTTCAGGTTGTACCTCTTTACTATCTTTCTTTCTCCAAATTCCAAAAAATGATATACATAAATAATACATGGAGATTATAAATACAACTTCTGTAAAAGTTTTTGATAATGCGCTTATGATCCATTTAAAAATAATCACAAGAAATCCCCCCTAATTCAAAAGATATTTTAGCACAAATCCTCTTTAATTACTATAGTATTTTTAACAATTCACTTAAAATATATTAATTCTTATTAATTATTAATAAAATATTAAAATATTTTGAATTTTGCATACAATGAAACAATTACGTTGAACTCCTTCCTTTATAGTAGTATACTATATAATATAGATATATATACAATAATTATAAAGGAGGATATTTATGGATTCCCGAAAAAGTACAAAAAATTCACCAAAATCCAAATCACCAAATCATTCCCACAATAGCAAAAAAAATAAAAACATCTCTTCTAGAAACAAATTAGGAACTTTCTCTCTTAAATTCTTAGACTACGATACATTTTAATAAAAAAAGACCCTTTCAGGTCTTCATTACATGGAAAGCATTCTTATTAATATTTCCTTATCTGCAGAGTATGTCAAAGCCGTTTCATAACTTATTTTTTTATTTTTATATAACTGTACTAAGGACATATCCATAGTTTTCATGCCATATTTTGCCCCAGTTTGCATAGATGACTGTATCTGATATGTCTTTCCTTCTCTTATTAAATTTTGTATTGCAGGAGTTGCTACCATTATTTCTAAAGCTGCAATCCTTTCACTTTCATCAATTTTAGGTACTAATTGTTGGGAAATTATTCCCTGTATCACTGCTGATAATTGAACTTTAATTTGTTGTTGCTGATGAGGTGGAAAAACATCAATTATTCTGTCAATGGTTTTAGCAGCTCCTATAGTATGTAAAGTAGATAGCACTAAATGTCCTGTTTCTGCTGCCGTAAGAGCAATGGATATAGTTTCTAAATCCCTCATTTCACCTACTAATATTACATCTGGATCTTCTCTTAAAACTGCCCTAAGTGCGTTTCTATAGTCTAAAGTATCTTTTCCTATTTCCCTTTGATTTATAATAGATTTATTGTGTTTATGTAAGAACTCAATAGGCTCCTCTAAGGTTACTATATGAGCTGATCTAGTATTATTAATTTCATTTACCATAGCAGCTAATGTAGTACTCTTTCCACTACCCGTTGGCCCTGTTACTAATACTAATCCTCTCTGCTTACTAGTCATTTCACGAATTACATCAGGCATCTGAAGTTCATCTAAACTTGGAATTTTTAAACCCACAACTCTTATAGCAATAGCAGTGCTTCCCCTTTGCTTATATATATTTACTCTAAACCTTCCAACTCCTGAAATTGAATAAGATGTATCCATTTCGCCTTTTTTTAAGTATTCCTCATATAAATCACCTAAAATTTCTTTTGCAAAATCCTCTGTTTCTTTTCCATTTAATTTTTCACATTCTAACATAACTAAATTCCCATTAACTCTCATAGTAGGCGGAATCCCCACGGTCAAATGTAAATCTGATGAGTTGTTCTTTACAGTTATTTTTAATAAGTCATTTAATGTCTTCAATTTACATACCTCCGTTGATTAATTATTTATCACTAAGTTTTTCATTACATTAACTTATTCCTTCTATATAAAGTATTTTTTAATATAAAAAGCAAATTTAACCATACTTTTCTCTTTATCATTATATACTATATTCGTCTATTTGGTACATTTTTTTATAATTTTTTTTATTTTATTTATAATTTTACTTCATTTATCTAATTATTATAGTATTTTAACTCTTTATATAATTTTCTTAATGCTCTTTTTTCTAGTCTAGACACATAAGAACGTGATATACCTAACTGCCTTGCAATTTCTCTCTGGGTTTTAGGCTTACCATCCTCTAACCCATAACGCATCTTTATTATAAACTTTTCCCTTCCCTGCAATACTTCTTCAATTTTACTATATAATTTTTTAATTTGTATTTTACTTTGAACTATCTCTACTATTGAATCCTCGTCGCTACTTAATACATCCATGAGAGATATTTCATTTCCTTCCTTATCCACCCCTATTGGATCTTGAAGATATACCTCAGATTTAGTTTTTTTATTGTTTCTTATAAGCATTAATATCTCGTTTTCTATGCATCTAGCTGCATAGGTAGCTAATCTAGTTCCCTTACTACTATCAAATGAATCTATTGCTTTTATAAGTCCTATAGTACCTATAGATATCAAATCATCCACTTCTTTATTTGGATAAGAATATTTTTTTACAATGTGGGCCACTAATCTTAAATTTCTTTCAACTAATATATTTTTTGCTAATGCATCTCCTTCCTTTAGTTTCTCTAAATAGTATTTTTCTTCCTTTTGACTTAGTGGTTTTGGAAAGGTATTATTAGTAACATAAGCTATAAGAAAAGTAACGCTACTTAACATTTCTATTAAATTACTCATATACAGTAAAATTCCTCCTAACAGTGCTTATTACTATAATATGAACTATTTGGAGAAAAGTGCATGTACATATTTATATTATAAAAAAAATCAGTTTTGTAAAAATTACAAAACTGATTTTTTTTATTTATTTAATAATTGTTTTACTTTTGCAGTAATAATATCAATTGCTACTTTATTATGACCGCCTTCAGGTATTATTATATCTGCATACCTTTTAGTAGGTTCCGTAAACTGCATGTGCATAGGTCTTACCACATTTAAATATTGATCAATAACTGATTGCACAGTTCTTCCTCTTTCATTTATGTCTCTTACCAATCTTCTAATTATTCTAACATCCGCATCTGTGTCTACATAAATTTTTATATCCATCATATTTCTAAGTTCTTCATCTTGAAATACTAATATACCTTCTACAATAATTATATCCCTAGGTTCTACTTTTATACTTTCTTCTTTTCTAGTATGAAGTGAAAAATCATATATAGGTTTTTCTATATTTTTTCCTTCTATTAAATATCTCAATTGATTTATTAATAAAGTAGTATCAAAGGCATCTGGATGATCATAGTTAGTCTTAACTCTTTCTTCCATAGACAAATTAGTTTGATCTTTATAATAAGAATCCTGCTCTATCATAGCTATGCATTCTTCTCCAAACTTTCTATAGATCTCCTGAGCAATAGTACTTTTTCCCGAGCCTGTTCCTCCAGAAATTCCAATTAAAACTGGGCGATTCATCACTTCTCCTCCTTAGCTTTTATAATCATAGAATTTTTCTCTATATTCCTGTCCATCCTAACAGTAAAAAGCATCTGTGCAGAAGGAGCAGATTCAATTTTATTGCCTTTTATATCTCTCATATCCTCTAATATTATTTCTTCATTATCTCCATGAGGTTTTAAAATTTCAACCTTATCGCCATCATAGCATTTATTTCTTTGCTCTATGACTGCCAACCCAGTTTCCTGATTATATTCTCTAACTACACCTACTATATCATAATCTCTTATATAAGAAGATGATTCATATTCTTGTTTATTTTCATCATTAAAATAGAATCCTGTATAATACTTCCTATGACTAGGTTTCATAAGTATCTCCATCCACTTTTCATCAAACTTGTAATTAGATGGGTCTTTAAAATATTCATCCACTGCCTGCCTGTAAGCCTTCACTACAGAAGCTACATAAAAAGCACTCTTCATTCTTCCTTCTATCTTTAAAGAACTAGCTCCTAAGCTAACTAATTCCGGTATATACTCTATCATACACATATCTTTAGAATTCATTATATATGTGCCCTTTTGGTCTTCTTTTATCTCATAATATTCTCCTGGTCTCATTTCTTCCATTAAATAATATTTATATCTACATGGCTGAGCACACTGACCTCTATTTGAATCTCTACCAGTTAAATAATTTGAAAGCAAGCATCTTCCTGAATATGCCATGCACATAGATCCATGAATAAATATCTCTATTTCGCATCCCTCTGGAACTTTGTTCTTAATTTCTTTTATTTCCTCTAAAGATAATTCTCTAGCTAATACTATTCTTTTAACACCTTGTTTGTACCAAAACAAAGCAGACTTCCAATTTACATTATTAGCTTGCGTGCTTAAATGTAATTCCAAGTCTGGAACTACTTCTCTAGCTGTCATTATTATCCCAGGATCTGAAACTATTATAGCATCAACCTTTATATTATAAAGTTCTTTTAAATAATCCTCTAATCCATCTAAATCTTCGTTATGAGGAAAAACATTTAAAGTTACATAAACTTTTTTTCCTCTATCATGTGCATATTTTATTCCTTCTTTTAACTGATCATTGGAAAAATTGTCAGCAAAAGCTCTTAAATTTAACTTACTTCCTCCTAGGTATACTGCATCTGCTCCAAAGTCTATGGCTGCCTTAAGTTTTTCTAAATTACCCGCCGGAGCTAAAATTTCAGGTTTATTCATTCTTCTCCCTCCTTACTGTAATTGCTATTCCATCACCCATAGGTATTACAGATGTTAAAAGTTCTTCTCCATTTACCATTTGTAAATACTCTCTCATTCTCTTAACTATGGTTATCTTTCTACGTTTTACTAATTCATCTGTAGCTACCATACCCCTAAAAAGTACATTGTCAGCTACTATTAAACCATCTTTTTCTAATAATCTTAAACAATGAGGTAAAAAGTGATTATAATGTCCTTTTCCAGCATCCATAAATATTAAATCATATTTTCCATTTAAGCCTTCTAGTGCTTCAAGACATTCTCCCTGTATTAAGTTAATATTCTCTTCAAATCCAGACTTTACAATATTAATTTTAGCTAAATTAATCATTTTTTCATCCCGTTCAATTGTATCTATGTGCACATTCTCACTAGAACTTAAACACATTAAAATCGAAGAATATCCTATTGCAGTTCCTAGCTCTAGAATTCTTTTAGGCTTTTTAAGTTTAATCATAAGCTCTAAAAATTGAGCAGTTTCATTCTGAACAATAGGAACAGAGTTTTCCATAGCAAATGCCTCTAGTTCACTAAGTATTCCTTCCCTGTTTGGAATAATTTCTCTTAAATAGTTTTCAATATAATCATAAGTAATACCACTCATGTAAATTCCTCCAAATAATACCTAGTTCTATTTTATTAATATCCATATTTATTCATTGCATTTTTAAAATCTTCATAGTTATTTGTAAAGTAATGCTCTTTTGAAGCATCTTTTTTATATAGATAAAATAAATAATCAGTCTTCTCAGGTTTTACTGTTGCCACTAAGGATTCTTTTCCAGGACTACATATAGGTCCTACTGGCAATCCCTTTACATAATATGTATTATAAGGTGATTCTATTTTAGTATCTTTAATAGTTACCACCTCTTTGTGTTTACCAAGGGCGTATAATACGGTGGCATCAATTTGAAGCTTCATATCCTTTTTTAGCCTATTTTCTATAACAGAAGCAATTTTACTCCTATCACTGTCAACCCTAGCCTCTTTTTCAATTAGTGACGCCATTATTACTTTCTGCTGTACATCTTTTATTTCAATTCCCGTTTCATTTTTTATCTCTTCTAATACTTTTTCCATTCTTTTTACCATAGTATCTATTATTTTTTCAGCACTTGTATCTTTCTTAAATTGATAAGTGTCAGGAAACAAATATCCTTCCAAAGGATATTTGATATTTTTTTCTACTTTTATGTACTCTGGTAATTTATATTCATTACATTTTTTTAAAAACTCATCTTTTTTTACTAATTTTTTATCATCTAGAAGCTTTGCAATTTGCTCTACTGTATATCCTTCTGGTATAGTTACCTGTACTTCTAGCTCTTTATTCCCCTTGTTTAACATATATATAAATTCTTCTAAAGATGTATTTTTATTCACTAAGTATTTACCTGGTTTTGTGGTTAAATCTATTTTTTTGCCTTTTACATATATTTTTATAAAATTAGCATTAAAAATAAGATCTTTATCACTTAATTTATTTAATACCTTATAAAAGGTATCACCATTTTCCACATTTACTAAATAATTTTCCTTAACTTTAAATGGTGATTTAACCTTTTTAGTTATAATAGAAATTGAAGCCGTAAGTAAAATAATTATAGACAATAATAGAATTACTACCTTCTTTTTCACCTAATCACACCCCATTTTAAACTTTAATTTCTATTTCTAGCTACCATTCTCTTTCTCTCTGCACTAGGTAATACTCTTTTTCTCATTCTAATAGTTTTAGGAGTAATTTCAACTAGTTCATCTCCTGCTATAAATTCAAGACACTCTTCAAGACTCATGGCTCTAGGTGTTGTTAATCTTAACGCATCATCAGAACCTGAAGATCTTGTATTTGAAAGATGTTTCTTTTTACATACATTTACATCTATATCTTCTGCTCTAGAACACTCACCTACTATCATTCCTTCATATACATCTGTTGCCGCAGGTATGAATAACGTTCCTCTTTCTTGAGCATTAAATAATCCATAAGTTACTGCTTCACCTTGCTCAAAAGCTACTAGTGAACCTCTACTTCTTCCTGGAATTTCACCTTTAAAGTCGTCATATACATAGAAAACATGGTTCATTATACCGTTACCTTTTGTATCAGTCATAAATTCATTTCTAAATCCTATTAATCCTCTTGCTGGTATTTTGAATTCTAATCTTGTATATCCATTTACAGCAGAAGTCATATTAACAAGCTCAGCTTTTCTTGGTCCTAGCTTTTCCATAACAACACCCATAAATTCCTCTGGAACATCAATAGTTAAATACTCAATAGGCTCTTGTTTTTTTCCATTTTTCTCTTTAAATATTACACTAGGTTTTGATACTTGGAATTCATATCCTTCTCTTCTCATAGTTTCTATTAATATAGATAAGTGAAGTTCTCCTCTTCCACTAACTTTGAAGCAATCTGGTGAATCTGTTTCTTCAACTTTTAAGCTTACATTAGTCTCCAATTCTTTCATAAGTCTATCTCTTAAATGTCTAGAAGTTACATATTCACCTTCTTTACCTGCAAATGGTGAATTGTTAACCATAAAATTCATTGTTAAAGTAGGTTCATCAATATCTACAAAAGGAAGAGCTTCTGGATTGCTACTATCTGCTATAGTTTCTCCTATATTTATATCTGGTATTCCTGATACAGCAACTATATCTCCTAATAAAGCTTCTTCTACTTCTTGCCTATTTAATCCATTATATACATATAAATTAGCTACTTTAACATTTTCTATTTTTCCATCTTTTCTAACTAAAGCTACCTGTTGGTTCTTTCTAATATTTCCTCTTTCTATCTTTCCAATAGCTATTTTACCTACATATTCATTGTAATCTATAGTAGTTACCAACATTTGAAGTGGCTTGTCTAAATAACCTTCTGGTGATTTAACATTCTTCACTATTGTATCAAATAATGGTTCCATACTTTCCCCATCTTCATCTAGTTCTCTTTTTGCTATACCTGCTTTTGCAGAACAATAAACTATAGGGAAGTCAAGTTGTTCATCATCTGCCCCTAATTCAACAAAAAGATCAAAAACTTCGTCAATTACTTCCTCCGCTCTAGCATCTTTTTTATCAATTTTATTTATTACTACAATTGGTTTTAAATTTAGCTCTAAAGCCTTTTTCAACACAAACTTAGTTTGAGGCATTGGTCCCTCATAAGCATCTACAACCAAAAGTACACTATCTACCATTTTTAAAACACGCTCAACTTCTCCCCCGAAATCCGCATGTCCTGGAGTGTCAATTATATTAATCTTAATACCATTATGCATTACTGCGGTATTTTTAGCTAATATAGTTATTCCTCTCTCTTTTTCTAATTCGTTAGAATCCATTACTCTTTCTTCAACTTTTTCATTAACTCTAAATACATTACTTTGTTTTAATAGTGCATCTACTATTGTAGTTTTACCATGGTCAACATGGGCGATTATAGCTATATTCCTTATATCATTTCTAGTAAATATGTTCATTAGCAATTCCTCCAATATATTACAACTTTTTTCCATTTTTAACATTAAAAAATTGGATACAATTTAGTATCCAATTTTACATAATATAACGCATCAAATTATATTCTAATATTTTAGACTTAAAAAGTCAACTAACATATTTTATTTATTTTGTGGAAAATCCATTTCTATGCCTACAGCATCATTTAATATTTTCAATATATCTTCCCACAAAAGTCCAAATTTGTATTCATATTGGACATATTCACCTATAGCGGGATTCATTGATATAATAGCACCTAAGCCTTCTAATTCCTGCTTTGTCTCGGCTGATATTTCTCCTTTTTCCATCTGCTCTGAATAAGCTTTAAATTGAATACTTCTCAAGTGATTTAACATTTTTTTATTTTCTTCATTTTCTTTAATTTTTTTTGAAGCTTCTCTAAAATTAACTACTTCATCACAATCTTTAAGATAATTTGCAAATTCATGTGCTTTGTCATATATATTCATTTTTTAACACCCCCACAATAACCTATATTTCCATTATTATAGGTAATATCATAGGTTTTCTTTTTGTCTTCTCATATAAGAATAATCTTAAGGAATCCTTTATTTTGGATTTAATTGTAGCCCATTCTGTTATATGATTTTTTTCACATTCATTTAACTCATTCCTCACAATTTTCTTAGCTTCTTCCATTAGATCCTCTGACTCACGAACATAGACAAAACCACGAGATATTATATCCGGACCAGCTATTACAGCACCTGATTCCTTTTCTATGGTAACTACAACTGTTAAAATACCGTCCTGTGAAAGATGCTTTCTATCTCTCAACACTATATTTCCAACATCTCCTACACCTAATCCATCTACAAATACCTGACCTGATATTACTGTTCCATTTTTTCTTATGGCTGATTTTGTTATTTCTACAATATCACCATTTTGTGCTATTACTATATTTTCTTCTGGCATTCCTAGTTTAATAGCCAATTCAGCATGTTGCTTTAAGTGTCTGTATTCACCATGAGCAGGTATAAAATTCTTAGGTTTTACTAAAGTATGCATTAACTTTAATTCTTCTTGACATGCGTGTCCAGATACATGCACATCAGCTAATTTTTCATATATCACTTCCGCACCCTTTTTAAACAGTTGATTTATAACCTTAGAAACTAATTTCTCATTTCCTGGTATAGGTGTTGCAGATATTATAACCATGTCACCTTTCATAATTTCTACTTTTCTATGTTCTGAAGAAGCCATTCTAGAAAGAGCAGACATAGGCTCCCCTTGACTACCAGTTGTTATTATAGTTATTTTATCATCAGGATATCTTTTTATATCATCTATATTTATTAAAATTTCATCAATATAATCTAAATATCCTAGTTCACTAGCTACCGTAACTATATTCTCCATACTTCTTCCAGAAACTGCAACCTTTCTTCCATACTTATAAGAAGCAGAAATTATTTGTTGAATTCTGTGCACATTAGATGCAAAGGTAGCCACAATTATTCTTCCTTTTGCTGTAGAAAAAATATTGGTAAAGGCTTCTCCTACGGTACTTTCTGACATGGTATATCCTGGTCTTTCCACATTAGTACTATCAGCTAGCATAGCAATTACGCCTTTTTTACCTAATTCCGCAAATCTACCTAAATCTGCTACCCCACCATCAATAGGAGTATAATCTATCTTAAAGTCTCCTGTATGAAGTATTACTCCTAGTGGAGTGTGAATAGCTATAGCTACAGCATCTGGTATGCTGTGACTTGTTCTAATAAATTCTATGGATATTAAGTCTAGTTTTACCACATCTTTCGGTTGAACCCTTCTAAGTTCAACGGAACTTAATAACCCGTGTTCCTTTAATTTAGTTTCTACTATAGCTATAGTAAGCTTTGTTCCGTATACCGGTACATTTAATTGTTTAAGTACATATGGAAGAGCTCCTATGTGGTCTTCATGACCATGGGTTAAAAATATACCCTTTACTTTGTCTTTATTCTTTATTAAGTAAGTTACATCTGGTATAACTAAATCAATACCAAACATCTCATCATCTGGAAACTGCAAACCACAATCTATTACAATTATTTCATTTTTGTATTCGATTGCTGTTAAGTTTTTTCCGATTTCATTCATTCCCCCTAATGGGATAACTTTTATTTTATCACTTTCTCTTCGCAAAGTACTACCCTCCTTTTCATAATTTTATATATTAATATTTATTTATCATTATCAATGCAGTTTCTACATAATCCATAAAATTTTAAGCTATGGTCATATATTTTAAATTTATATGTTTCTTCAATTTTACCTTCTAAATCCTCTAATAAATCATCCTTTACTTCAGTTACCTTTCCACATTTAGTGCATATTAAATGATGATGTTTATGATTTTCATCTTCATGAACAAGCTCATATCTAGCACATCCATCATCTAATTCTAATTTACTTATAACACCTAACTGCTCCAATAACTGTACAGTTCTGTATACTGTGGCAAGGCCTATTTCAGGGCATTGTTCTTTTACCAAATCGTAAATTTCCTCAGCTGTTAAATGTTTTCCCTCGTTATCTATAATAATAGAAACTACTGCTCTTCTTTGAGGAGTTAACTTATAACCCTTATTTTTTAAATCAATTTTTAACTTTTCCATAAATTCCGGAAATATCTCACCCATCTTAATACCTCTCTTACATAAATATTATTTATAATAAGTTTAATATCTAAAATCGGTATTGTCAATTGATAATATTATTAATTAATATAATTTATCACTTATTAAACTTTTTTACTACATTTCTTCATCACTGAATATTAATTCGTAAGCTTCTGCCACTCTTGCAAATTCTTCCTCATCATCTATAGTAACTAACACTTCTTCTCCACTTTCATCCTTTTGTATCTTTAATGCTATAGCTTCCTCTTCTTCATCCTCTGATGGTGAAACTATTACATATTCATCACTCTCAATATCTAATTTAGTTATAACAGTAAACTCTATGTCTCTTCCTTCTTCATCTTTTAGTGTTATTTTTTCTACGTTATTATCCATTATTAA
The DNA here is from genome assembly GCF_901447495.1 of Haloimpatiens lingqiaonensis. Classification (GTDB taxonomy): domain Bacteria; phylum Bacillota; class Clostridia; order Clostridiales; family Clostridiaceae; genus Haloimpatiens; species Haloimpatiens lingqiaonensis. The sequence continues at coordinate 23,290 of NZ_CABDWS010000005.1, read as the reverse complement.
TCATCCTTCCATATTTATATTTATCTTATACTGTCTAAATATCCTTGTAAAATATAAATAGCAGCTATTTTATCAACTATTTTTTTTCTTTTAGCCCTAGATAAGTCACCCTCTATCATAGCTTTATGTGCAGCTACAGTAGTCAATCGCTCATCCCACATTTTTATTGGCAAGTTTGTTTTTTCTTTTATCTTTTCACAAAACTCAAGAACTTTTTCACTTTGTGGTCCTAAGGTTCCATTCATATTTTTAGGTAATCCTGATACTATAAGTTCCACTTCATACTCTCTACATATTTTATCTAACTCTTGCAAATCATATTCTTCGTTTTTTCTTCTTATGGTAGTAACTCCTCCAGCTATCCATCCTAAAGGATCACTTACAGCCACTCCTATGGTTCTATCTCCTATATCTAAGCCTAGTATTCGCATTCTATTCTCCTTCTAGTATATGTAATGTTAAAATAAAAATGCCTTTGAAGGCATTTTTATTTTATATCCAGATAAGCTTTTAGTACTTCTTCTAGTATCTCATCTCTTTCTAACTTTCTAATAAGGGCTCTAGCTCCATTATAATTAGTTATATAAGTAGGGTCTCCAGATATTAGATAACCCACTAATTGATTTACTGGATTATATCCTTTTTCTAATAAAGATTTATATACTTCATTTAAAATATTTTTTGTTAATTCCTCATTGTCTTTAGGGAAGTCAAATTGCAAAGTTCTTTCATCAATTCCCATATAACTCACCTCTTCTTCATGGTTCATTATGAATAAATTATATTATCTAAACTTAATATCATTATAAAACAAATCCATCAAAAAGTATACTATTTAACAGATTCTTCTATTATATCTTTTACCTTTCCAATAGCTTCTTCAACTTTTTCTGGAAGTTTTCCACCAGCTTGTGCCATATCTGGTCTTCCTCCGCCACCGCCTCCAGCTATTTTAGCTACTTGTTTAATTATGTTACCACAGTGAACACCTTTATTCAATACACTTTTAGACGCCATAGCTACAAATTGTACTTTATTATCTAATGTAGACCCTAAAACCACTACTCCATCTTCAATAGCAGTTCTTATTTCTTCTGCTAAATCTCTTAAAGCATTAGCATCCACATCTTTTAAAACAGCTGATGCAACTTTAACTCCATTAATAACTACTGCTGAATTTACTATGTCACCTTTAGCACTTCCTGCTAATTTGCTTTTTAAAGCATTTAACTCTTTTTCTTTTTCTTTAAGTTCTGATATTTGATTTTCTATTCTACTTAAAATATCCTTTTCTGAGCACTTAAACATTGAAGCTATAACTTTTATTGTATTATTCTTTTCTTCCACAAATTCTATAGCTTTAAATGAAGTAATACCCTCTATTCTTCTTATACCAGATGCAACGCCTGTCTCAGATAATATTTTAAACAATCCAATTTCTCCAGTATTAGATACATGAGTACCACCACATAACTCTTGACTGAAATCTCCTACAGAAACAACTCTTACTTCTTCTGAATATTTATCATCAAATAATGCCGTAGCTCCTTTTTCTTTAGCCTCATCTAAATTCATTACTTCCGTATTTACACTCATTGCTTTCATTATTTTTTCATTAACTAAATTCTCTACCTTTTTTATTTCCTCTTCCGTAAGAGCTGAAAAATGGGTAAAGTCAAATCTGAATCGCCCTTCATCCACATATGATCCTGATTGATGAACATGTTCTCCTAGCACCTCTCTTAATGCCTCATGAAGCATATGAGTTGCTGTATGATTTCTACATACATTTTTCCTTAATTCTTCATGAACTTTAAGAGTAACTTCATCCTCAACATTTAATTCACCTGAAATAATCTTTACAAAGTGCATTATCTTACCAGATATATTTTTCTTACAATCTACTACTTCACCCTTAAATTTTGAATTAAATATTATACCTTTATCTCCAATTTGTCCTCCCATTTCTGCATAGAAAGGAGTCTCTTCTGTAATTACTATTCCATCGGCAGTTAAGCTATTTAAAAATTCTTCTTCCCCTATTATTAACTTAACCTTTGAAGTTAATTCTAAATTATTATATCCATTAAATTTAGTTTCTATTTCTGATGGTATTTTATTAATTATTCCATCATCTGCTCCCATGTAATTTGATTTTTCTCTGGCATTTCTTGCTCTTTCCCTTTGCTCTGTCATTTCCTTTGAAAAACCTTCTAAATCCAGTTTCATGCCTTCATCCTGAAGTATTTCCTCTGTAAGTTCCACTGGAAACCCATAGGTATCATATAATTTAAATCCCTTATCACCACTCAATATTTTTTTACCTTTTTCTTTTGTTTCCTCAATATAAGCTCTTAATATATCCATACCTGAATCTATTGTCTCAGAAAATCTTTCTTCTTCTAATTTAATTACTTTCTTTATATATTCTTCTTTCTCTTTTAACTCAGGGTATGCACCTGATGAATTCTTTATTACTATATCGCAAAGTTTATATAAGAATATATCCTTTATGCCAAGAAGTCTTCCATGCCTTGCTGCCCTTCTTAAAAGTCTTCTTAATACGTATCCTCTTCCTTCATTGGATGGAAGAATACCATCACTTATCATAAAAGTAACGCTTCTCACATGATCAGTTATTATTCTTAAGGATACATCTTTTTCTTTGTCTTTACCGTATTGAACTTTAGATAGTGCACATACATTGTCTAATATATTCTTCATAGTATCTATTTCAAATATATTGTCAACACCTTGCATTATAGTTGCAATTCTTTCAAGCCCCATACCTGTATCAATATTCGGATGAGATAATCTATTGTAATTTCCTTCTTCATCTTTATCAAATTGTGTGAAAACCAAATTCCAGAACTCTACAACTCTATCCTCTTCTGATGCCTTTACAAATTCCTCTGCATTTTTTATCTCTCCAGTACCTCTATCAAAATGTATTTCTGATGATGGTCCGCAAGGTCCTTGACCTATTTCCCAAAAATTATCTTCTTTTCCTAATCTAAATATTCTCTTAGGGTCTATATCTGTTTTTGTACTCCAAATTTCGTATGCTTCATCATCATCTAAGTATATAGTTACATATAGCTTATCCTTTGATATTTTCAAAACCTCTGTAACAAATTCCCATGCCCAAGGAATAATTTCTTCTTTAAAATAATCACCAAAAGAAAAGTTTCCTAGCATCTCGAAGAAGGTTGCGTGTCTTGATGTTTTTCCTACATTTTCAATATCTCCGGTTCTTATGCATTTTTGACAAGTAGTCACTCTTTTATTTGGTGGAGTTTTAAGTCCTGTAAAATATGGTTTCAGTGGTGCCATACCTGCATTTATAAGAAGTAAACTCTTATCATTTTCAGGTACCAATGAAAAACTTTTTAATCTCAAATGTTGCTTACTTTCAAAAAAACTTAAATAAGCTTCTCTTATTTCGTTTAATCCTATATTGTTCATACGATTTCCTCCTATTTTTAACTTTAATTATATTATCTTACTAATTCATCTTAAAAACATAAAAAAATAAAATGACTTCCATCCCTAAAGGGACGAAAATCATTCCGCGTTACCACCCTAATTACACAGTACAATACACCATACTGTGTCTCTCATAAAATCATAGCTCAAAGATAGCTTCAACATAATCTGCAAAAAGTTTTCACCAACCACTTTCTCTCTGAATGCCAAATTAATGTTTACTCATTCTTATCATCGCCATATATTCTTTTAGTTACTTAAATCAAATTATAAAAAAAAATATAATATATGTCAATATTATTCTTCACTTTCTTCACTGCCATATTTATCTTGCCAAATTTCTAACCCTTCGGCTTGCCTATAATTATTTATAGCTTTGTGTATAGTTTGTTCTGCCAATACTGAACAATGAATCTTTGAAGGTGGCAAACCTTCTAATGCCTCAATAACAGATTTGTTAGTTATGTTCCATGCTTCCTCTAAGGTTTTACCCTTTATAAGTTCTGTAGCTATACTAGCTGCTGCTATTGCAGAACCACATCCAAAAGCTTTAAATTTAACATCTTTTATTATATTATTCTCTATGATGAAATAAAATTTCATTACATCTCCACATTTTGGATCTCCATATTCCCCTATAGCATCTGCATTAGGTAGTACCCCAACATTTCTAGGAGCATAAAAATGTTCTAAAACTTTGTCACTATACATCATATTACACATCTCCCAAACTATAAAGTTCCCTATGATAAGTATTGTCTTTGCTAAAGTCTATAGTATTTTTCTGATTATTCCACCACCAATTACTAAATCACCTTGATAAAATACTACTGATTGCCCTTTAGTAATAGCCCTTTGCTTCTCATCAAAAACAACTCTTACTTTTCCTTCTTTTTCTGGAATTAGTATAGCTTTTGCAGGCTTTGAAGAATACCTTATCTTAGCTTCTACTTCCATAGGCTTTTCCAAGGAATCAAAAGGAATAAAATTCATATCTCCAGCTAAAAGCTCCGTTTTAAATATGTCCTCTTCATCTCCTAATGTAACTTCATTAGTAGTAGGATTTATATCTGTTACAAATACAGGTCTACCTAGGGCAACTCCTAAACCTTTTCTTTGTCCTATGGTGTAGTGTATTATTCCTTTATGCCTTCCCAATATATTTCCTGATTTATCTATAAAATCACCTTGTTTACTAATTCTATTAGTATAATTTTCTATAAATTTTCCATGATTATTATCTGGTATGAAACATATTTCTTGGCTATCTTTTTTGTTATGCACTTTTAGTCCTATTTTCTCTGCTATAGCCCTTATTTCTTCTTTTGTATATTTAGAACAGGGCATTAGAGTATGTGCTAACTGTTCTTGCGTTAAGTTATATAATACATAACTTTGATCCTTTTTAGGATCACATGCCTTTTTAAGAAGATATCTATCTCCTTCTTTTTCTATTCTAGCATAATGTCCTGTGGCAATATAATCTGCTCCTATAGCCCTTGCTTTTCTTAAAAAAGCTTGAAATTTAATGTGCTTATTACATGCTATGCATGGATTTGGTGTACTGCCCTTTTCATATTCATCTACAAAAGGCTTAATAACCATATCCTCAAATTCTCTTTTGAAATTCATTACATAAAATGGAATTTCTAAATTATCTGCAACCTTCCTAGCATCCTCCACCGCTGATAAACTACAACAGCTAGTTTCACATTCTTCATATTCTTTAGTATCTGGGGCTAAACGCATCATTATGCCTATTACATCATAACCCTGTTCTTTTAAAAGATATGCAGCTACGGAGCTATCCACTCCGCCGCTCATACCTATAATAACTTTTTTCTTCATAATTTTATCACCTTTATTTTACTCTTCTCCATGTTCATGCTCATGGGCATCTTTTTCTTCATAATCCCAAAGCTCTAAACCTTCACCTTTTCTATAATCATTTATAGCTTTATGTATAGCCTGTTCTGCTAAAACTGAACAGTGCATTTTTACTGGTGGAAGTCCATCTAAAGCTTCAGCCACTGCCTTATTAGTTAATTCCCAAGCTTCTTCTACTGTTTTTCCCTTTATAAGTTCTGTAGCCATACTAGATGAAGCTATGGCAGAACCACATCCGAAAGTTTTAAACTTAACATCTTTAATTATATTATCTTCAACTTTTAAATAAATTTTCATTATATCACCACATTTAGGGTTACCAACTTCTCCCACCCCATTGGCATCTTGTATTTCTCCAACATTTCTTGGATTTGTAAAATGATCCATTACTTTTTCGCTGTATATCATAATTATTTATCCCCTTTCTTTAAAAAATCATCCCATAATGGTGACATTTCTCTTAATCTTTGAACTACACTAGGCACTACCTCTAACACATAGTCTACATCTTCTTCTGTGGTTCTATCACCTAATGTTAATCTTAACGAACCATGAGCTATCTCATGAGGAAGTCCTATAGCAAGAAGCACATGTGAAGGATCTAAAGAACCTGATGTACAAGCACTTCCACTAGAAGCACATATTCCTTTAGCATCTAAAAGAAGAAGTATTGATTCACCTTCTATAAATCTAAAACATACATTCACATTTCCTGCAAGTCTATCTTTTCCTGTTGGCCCATTTAATCTAGTGTATGGAACCTGTAAAAGTCCATTAATTAATTTATCTCTTAACTTAGAAAGTCTTTCATGTTCTTTTTCTAGATTTTCATTTGCTAATTCTATAGCTTTTCCAAGTCCAACTATACCAGCTATATTTTCAGTTCCTGCTCTTCTTCCTCTTTCCTGTCCACCACCATGAACTAAGTTATCTATTCTTATACCTTTTCTTATATATAAAACTCCCACACCTTTAGGTCCATAAAATTTATGTGCTGCCATGGATAATAAATCTATCTTCATATCCTTAACATCTATTTTTTCATGTCCTACCGCTTGCACTGCATCTGTATGAAAGAATATTCTTTTTTCTCTGCAGATTTCTCCTATTTCCTTTATTGGCTGTATAGTTCCTATTTCGTTATTTGCATACATTATTGAAACTAATATAGTTTTATCAGTTATAGCATTTTTTAAGTCTTCTATACTGATTTTGCCCTCTTCATCCACTGGAAGATAAGTTACTTCAAAACCATTTCTCTCTAAAAACTCACAGGCATGAAGTATAGCGTGGTGTTCTATTTTAGTAGTTATTATATGATTTCCTCTATGCTTATTTGCAAAAGCAATTCCTTTTAAAGCCCAGTTATCAGCTTCTGAACCTCCACCAGTAAAAAACACTTCAGCTGGCTCACAATTTATAACTTTAGCTACTCTTTCTCTAGCTAAATCTATAGCTTTCTTTGTTCCCCTTGATAATGAATATATGGATGAAGGATTTCCAAATTCTTGTGTGAAATAAGGAATCATTTCTTCCAAAACCTCTGGTTTTGTATATGTAGTAGCTGCATAATCCATATAAATTCTTTTATTGTTTTCCATTTATATCACTCCCTACTTTTCATTCATTCTTTTATAGTCATCTACAATGTCTTGTAGCGTTACTGATCTCGTTACACCATCTATGCTTTCCTTTATCTTTTTCCACAAAAGCCTAGTGGCACAACACTCTATATTATTGCATTTATTTCCTTCAAGGCAACCAGATATTTCTACTGGTCCCTCTAAAACTTCCATTATATCAAATATGGTTATATCTTTTGGTTCTTTATTTAAAACATATCCACCCTGTGCACCTCTAATACTTTTTATAAGCTTTGCCTTTCTTAAAGGTGAAAATAACTGTTCTAAATAATATTCAGATATATCCTGTCTTTCTGAAATAGACTTTATAGATACAGGATTTTTTCCATAATTTATGGCTAAATCCACCATAGCCTTCACCCCATATCTACCTTTAGTAGATAATTTCATTCAATCACCTCTTAATGCCGAGTCTTTCACTCAACTTTCTAAATAAATAATATCAAACCCGACCATTCTTGTCAACATTAAAATATAAAAGGTAAGATTAAATCTTACCTTTTATTTTATCCCAATATTCTTTTGCATTTCTTTCTAATTTATTGTTACCTGGTTCATAGTATGTATTACCTTCAATACTACTAGGCATGTATTGCTGCTGTATATAGCTATTTGGATAATCATGAGGATATTTATAATTTTGCATTCTACCTAAACTTTCAGCCCCTTTATAGTGTCCATCTCTTATATTAGATGGTATTTCACTAATATAACTTTTCTCCAAATCCTCCAATGCCCTATCTATAGCTACCAACGCCGAATTAGATTTTGGTGCCGTAGCCAAAAGTATTACTGCTTCAGCAAGAGGTATTTTAGCCTCTGGAAAACCCAATTGCATAGCAGCATCAGTACAGGATTTTACTATAGTTATAGCATTAGGATATGCAAGTCCAATGTCTTCTGCTGCTATAACCAATAACCTTCTGCATATAGATATTAAGTCTCCTACTTTTATTAATCTAGCCAAATAATGCAGTGAAGCATCCACATGGCTTCCCCTTATGGATTTTTGAAATGCACTTAAAATATCGTAATGACTTTCACCATTTCCGTCATAATTTAATATTTTAGCTGCACAACAATTTTTAACCACTTCCTCATCTATATTTAGTATGCCTTGGTCATTTATATCCGTTGTATTTATACATAATTCCAAAATATTTATAGCCCTTCGCAAGTCTCCATCACTTAAGGTGGCTATGTAAGATAATATTTTTTTATCAGCTTTTATGTTTATATTTTTAAAATCCTTTTTAGCTAATTCTAAGGCCCTTTCTAATGCAATTTCTATGTGTTCATGTCCTATAGGCTTGAATTCAAAAACTGCAGACCTACTTAAAATAGCCTTATACACATAATGAAATGGATTCTCCGTAGTGCTGGCTATTAATGTTATTTTGCCATTTTCCATAAATTCTAATAAAGATTGCTGCTGTTTTTTATTGAAATTTTGTATTTCATCTAAGTACAATATAACTCCATTTAAATTCATTAAACTATCAAGTTCATCTACAATATCCTTAATATCCTTTAAAGAAGCATTGGTAGCATTTAATTTATAAAAGCTTTTATTAGATGCTTTTGCCATCAAATTTGCTACAGTGGTTTTCCCCACTCCCGGTGGTCCATAAAATATGCTATTAGTAATCTTTCCTGTGGAAAGCATCTTATTTAAAATTTTGCCTTTGCCCAAAAGATGTTCTTGTCCTACCACCTCTTCTATAGAATTTGGTCGTATACTATCTGCTAAAGGTTTCAAAAAAATCCCTCCAAAGTCCTCATATATTTTCATACTATTTTAGATAATTATGATTTTTTCAAGCACTTCACGAAATCTATCCACTTACTAATACTTAAGTGGGACTTCTTGCTTAAATTAAGTTTATATAAGAATATTTTTAGTATTAAAGACTAAGGATCAGTAGTTAATAGTAAATAACTTTTCAGCACTTACAGCCATTATTTTGTGTCCTTCATAATTAGGATGTATTCCATCTGTATAATATCTATAGTCTTTATTCTCTATTATTTTTTCTACAAACGCCTTATAAAAATCTATATATTTATATCCATTTAATTTACAATCTTCTATTATTTTCTCTCTATAATTCATTATCTTACTATTCACATTTTCATAATCCACTTCTTTAGTCCATTTAGCTCTTGCCATATTAGGTTCTGTAGGTATTTGTATACCTATTATAGGTTCTATACCGTGTTCCTTAGCTTCCTTAGCTAAAAGGTTTATATTTTCCTGAACATTTTTTAAATTATAACCTGAAATAAAATCATTAGTACCACCCATTATTATAACTTTATCTGGATAATTTAAAATAATATCTTCATAGGATCTGGCTAACATTCCCGCAGTAGTATCTCCATTTATTCCCCTATTTACAAAATCTATTTTTAGTTTCTCTTTTAATATTTCCATCCACGTATGTCTTTTCATTACTCCAAATCCATAAGTTAAACTATCTCCAATACAAATTACTTTCATTATAATGCTCCTTTATGTTATTTACTCAACTTTTGCATATAGATTTTAAGCTCTACACTATAATAAATAAGGTGCTAGTACCTAACTAAGTATTACTTGACTGTAAGTTTTATATTTTTATTTTATAACTGCGAAAGTTGAATTATTTATTTAAAAATATCTCTTCTTCTGGTATGTTCCACCATTCCTTATAGTTCTCATCTATCATAAATCCGTAATAAAATTTGCCACCCATGAGCTTTTTTATCACATCTTCAGTTTTATACCCCTTATTATACTTTGCCAAATCATTTACCAGTACTTTAGCTTGCCTTGGATTTATTTCTAAAATCTTTACAATATCATTTATAGCATAATATTCTTCACTTAACCTATTAAACAATTCATTTTGCATACTGATTTTATAGTTCAAATCTACAATTCTATTTTTATGAGGCCCATTTTTCCCTCTATGATGCTCCGAACATAAATATATAAAATTTAAAGGAAAATCAAATCCTCCTGAATTTTTAAATACAATGTGATGTCTTTCTCCAGCCTTGCCACATACAACACAACTTTTCAAAACATCGCCTCCTACATAGTATATTATACCATCAATCATATTTTTTTAACAAAATAAAAAAAAGATATAAAATAACCAATTCCATTGAACTGCCTATTTTATATCTATAAAATTATATTTAAATAAACATTAATTAAAGTTTATATAATTCAAATTAATCTCTTGCTCTGTTTTGTTGTTTTCTTTGTCTTCTACACTCTGGGCATCTTTTTGGTTCATTTTCAAAGCCTTTTTCTTTGTAAAATTCTTGCTCACCCTCTGTAAAGACAAATTCCTTACCACAATCTTTGCAAACTAAAGTTTTATCTGCCATAAAAAAACCTCCTAAACCTGGATTTAACGATTTAAGAACATGTTTCTCTCCAAATCTAGGAGTAAATTTTCTTAAAAAAGTTAAATCACTATTTTTTACTTATTATACCATATATTAATAGTTTATTCAATACTTGTGTATATACGCAAGTGGTAATTTAAAATGTAAAATTGAAAATTCAAAATAAAGGATAAAACTTCTTTAGGTGAGTTTTTGAAAACGGAAAATATGAATTAAAGAAATTACCTAAGAATTTCAACCTTCATTGATAATTGCTCATTAAAATTTATATACAAAAATTGAATTATATATATATAGCTATTGGTATTGTTTCTATAAAATTATATTCTTCTATATCCCTTAGCTGATCTTTTTTAGTATTTTTCATAAATCCTTTATAGTCTGCATCATTTAACATATCCTCTAAACAATCAAAACTTCCACCAATTCTCAAAGCTCTTTCTTTTTCTGCTTTACTACTGCAAAAATTTATTACCTTTGCAAATACAAACAATTCACTGTTCATTAAATGCTCAATATTACCTCGTATATACTCTGTTTTCAATGGTAATATAAATTTTACATTAGTTCCAAGAAAATCTTCTGATAAATATTTAATACTTTTATTCTCTTTAATATAATTCATCTGATCCTTAATGGCTTTTAAAAATTTATCCTTTTGCGAATCATCCTGTCCCCTTATTATTTTTTCTGCCTCCATAATATTTATCATTTCTTCTATATTATGAACTGCAGATGTTTTATTAATTTTAGAATTAATCAATATATAATCATTATTTTCTACACTTTCTAAATCCTTTGCATTATTCACATGCTTAAGCATTCCATTATCTTCTAATGCATCTAAAACACTAATAAAGGTTTCTATTAGTATAGAGACTCTTTCATCTATTCTTTCTCTTGAATATTCATTTAGTACCTGTATAGATAAATCCCCTTCTACATACTTACCTTCCATAACATTACTTAAAGGCGTAGTTAATTTTACTATACACTGCTTTTTTCTAGTTATACTTTTTATGTTCACATATTTTTTTATAATTATAGTATATATATCATTTATGGCATTTTGGTTTAAATAAAAAGGTATTGCTATTTTATCGCTCAACCATACCTCTCCTTAGCATTACTCCCATATTATTCTATAAGTGTAAATATGCTTTTAGAACATGAACTTTTTATTTATTATTATAGCAATCTAATATTTCTCCATAATAAATAGTATGAACATCTCCTGGTGTATACCATTTACTATCTTCTTCCTTATACCATTTGCTTTTTATATCTTCATCTAATAAATTAATGTCCATTTTATGTTTATAAATTATTTTACATTCATATATCATTCCACAATTTTCTATAGAAGGAGATTTAACCTTATTACTCTCTTTCATAATTAAATTGCATTCTTTAAATTTATCATAATCTCTTCCTGATTTACTTCCACAGAATCCCATAGACTTTTTCATGCTGTCATCCATAGGTATAGATACAGTAAAATCTTCAGCATTCTCTAACAATTTATGAGTATGTCTTGACTCTCTCACAAGTACTATAAACACAGGTCTTCCCCATTCATAGCCTATGTTTCCCCATCCTATAGTCATAGTATTTGTATTTTCGTCCCTATCCCTAACTGTTAAAAATGCACCCTTATGTTGTAATTTTTTTAAGGCTTCCTCCAAATTTAAAGTATAATTACTCTCCATAATATCGCTCCCTTTATAATTTTTTATTATACACTTACCTATACTCCACTTGTTCAATCTTAAGTGAGGGTTTATTATTTATATTTTCTATATTATATTTTAACATATCTTGCATTCACTTCTCAAATATAGAAGATTTCTTTAAACATTTATTTTCTAATAGAATATTTCTATAAAAAAATTCTAAGCCTCGTCTTAAAATTATCATAAAGCTTAGAATTAATTATTAACTTTCGCATATAGCTTTCAATATCTCTTACTTATAAATTAATTACTCAACTTTCGCATATAAATTTTAAGTCCTACACTATACAAGGTAAGTAGTAGGTACTAGGTGCTAGGTACTAGTTACTAACTCAACTTTTGCATATAAATTTTAAGTCCTACACTATACAAGGTAAAAAGTAATAGGTAATAGTGAAAAAGTAAGAACTATTAATTATAAAAAACACCTAGAGTTTTATCCTTAACTCTTACTTCTTAGCTAATATCCATTACTTATCTGCAAATTTTATAACTGCGAAAGTTGAATTATTAACATAATTGTTGAAAAAAATATAGATTATTTAATAAGCATAACTATAAGTGGTATTGTAACTGTAGAAATTAACGTTGTAATAAATACACTCTGTGATGCATATTTAGGATTTTTTCCATAGCTTTCAGCAAATATAGAACATATAGCTGCTGCAGGCATAGCTTCAACTATTACAGCTATATTTATTAAAAATTTATCAATTCCACAAAAACTCATAAAATAATAAATAACTATTGGTATAACTAAAAGTCTTATTATAGATGCATAGTATATAGATATTTCTTTAAATATCTCAGAAAATTTCACCTCTGCTAACATACTGCCAATAACTAGCATAGATACTGGTGTTGTAATAGAACCTACTAAATTTAAGGTATTCATTAATGCATAAGGTAACTGTATAGAAAATAAAAATATTGCTATACCTATAAAAACCGCTATTATTCCAGGATTTGTAATTACTTTTTTTAAACTTCTAGACTCCTTATCTCTTGTGAAAAGCATAACTCCGAAAGTCCAGCTAAATACAGTAAAAGGTATATTAAATACCGATGCATATAAAACCCCAACATTTCCATATATGCTTTGAAGTACTGGATATCCCATAAAACCACAATTTGAAAATACTGTTACAAATCTCAATATATCTTTTTTATCCTGATCCTTTGGAAATTTAATATAAAAAAGTTTACTCAAAGGAATCAATAGGATATGTATAATTAATGAATATATAAAAATGCTTTTTATATTTTTCATCATCTCCGGAGAAAACTTGTAATTAAAAGAGGCAACTATCATGAAAGGGAGTGTTATTTTAAGTAACAAATCTGAAAGTCCCTTATTCATCTCTTTGTTTAATATGCCTATTTTCCTAGCAATATACCCTACTGCAATAATTAAAAATAAAATTAGTACTTGATTTATAACGCCTAAATTTCCCACTGCACACCATCCTTTTAAAATAAAATACACATTTAATTATATGATATTAATCTTGATTTGAACATATAAATATTAATATCACATATTCGTCACATGCAACTATATACTAATATTTTAAATTTGCAGATAGGTAATCGATAAGTAAAAAGTAAGAGTTGTGGTAAAAATTCAGCCTTGCTGAATTTTTTTTAAGAAACTCTTACTTTTTATCTATTAGTTCTTACCTTTTATCTATTAGTTCTTACTTTTTCACTCTTAAATCCTTTTTTATTATTCTATATAATATTTTTTAATATAAGGAGAAGTCATAGCTTGAAGTAAACAACCATAATCTACATTAAATTCTAATACATCTCCAACATTATAACTGTTCTTACTATCCGTTACATCTAAAATCAAGTGATCACTACTACCACCTAATACTGTAATATCTTTATCTATAGGGAAGGTACCCTCCACACTTATATCCTGTCTTCCCATAGCTACAATAGCTCTTTTTCTTATTCCTTTATCATCAAAATGAGGAACGTGTCCAAAAGCATCCATTCCTATATTACCTACAGGTATAGATGGTTTTTCTTTTATTTCCACTATTTCTCCTTTTAATATAAAGCAATCACTATAACATCCTTCTATGTGCTCTCCAAAAGCTGTTTCTCTTCCAAGAACAATAGCTTCACCTATTCTAAGTTGATTTATTCCTTCTGGCATTTTCTTATTTAGCGCCAAATAAATACTACTAGAATTTCCTCCTGATATAATAGGCAAATTTAAATTCAACTGTTCTTTTAGCATATCTTTTATTTTTACAAGCCTTCCTAAATTATTTTCATCAGGAATCACACCACCATAACAAGTTAAATTAGTCCCAATTCCACATAATTTTATATTTGGAAGAGTTATTATTTCCTTAACAGTGTTTAACACATCTTTTTCCAAAACACCTTCTCTTAAATCCCCCACATCCACCATTAAAATTACCGCATGTATTTTATTTATTTTTTTAGCCGCCCTAGATAACGCCTTTATGGTACGAAACTCAGAATTCAAACTTATATCAGAGTATTTAACCACCTTAGCACTATTTCTCTCCATAGGTATTCTCAAAAGCATCTTTCTACATTTTAAATCTTTCATCTTAATTAAATTTTCTAACCTTGAGTCTCCTACCAGTTCCACGCCACCTTTAATTTCACTTTCTACAATAGGCCTTTCTGCACAAAACACTTTAGTTACCCCAACTACATGTATACCTATTTCACTGCATATGTTTACTATTTTTTTGGCATTATGGGTTATTTTGTTTAAATTTATTTCTATACAAGGATAATTCTTTCCCATAAAACTCCCCTCTTTTATTGTAAGTTAATACTCTTTTTAACAAGTCTTAAAGCACACTCTTTATTTTCCCTAGCAAGCACTCCTGCACAAGCCATTATATACATATGATCAATTAATACTTTAGCTTCTTTTCTAGGATACATAGTTAAGTCTTCTTTACAATATCTTAAGCTTTTAAGTATATTTTCTCCTCCTGGAAGTCTTGTAAGCGCTCCGCCAGTTCCCACTATATACTTAATTTTAGATAAGTCTTTTCCAAAGGCTATAAATTTCTTTCCCGCTCCATAAACTCTTTTAATATATCCCACATGCCGTTGCAATCCCACATCAACGGCCTTTTGAGTCAATATAACACTACATCTTTTTTGCTCTTCTGTGCTAGGAATAGGTTCTATGTTATTTCTTATATATTCCGCATCTAATCCCTGCATTTCTATCTCCTGTAATATATCTATTATATTAGAACTATTTATATATACCCCCAAATCCCCTTCTACAGTTCTCTTCGCCTTAGGCTCTGGACTTAAAAGTATGTCCTGTATTTCTTTTGAGCCTTCTGTAACAGAATGTACATCAGTAGTAGCTCCTCCCACATCAATAACTAAAACATCCCCAATGGATTCATATAATAATTTAGCACTTTCCATTACAGCTCCTGGGGTAGGCATTATAGTTCCATCCACCATTTCTTTTATTCTGTCCATGCCAGGAGCCTTAACTATATTTTTTTCGAAAGCCTTTTGTATAACTTCTCTAGCTGGTTCTACATTTAATTCATCAATTCTAGGATATACATTATCTACAATATAAATTTCTTGTTCGCTAAATATGTCCTTTATATCTTCTCTATTAGCTATATTCCCACAGTAAATAACAGGTATACCTAGATTTTCTTTGCTTATGACTTCAGCATTATAAATAGCCGTATCCCGCTCCCCATAATCAGTTCCGCCAGCTATCATTATTAAATTTGGTCTTAATTCCTTAAGCTTTCTTATATCACTTCTATATAGTTTTCCTGCTGTAACAGTTTTAATTATACCCCCTGCCCCCAGTGCAGCCTCCTTAGCTGCTTTAACTGTCATATCTTCAACTAGTCCATGAACTGTTATCTTAAGTCCTCCTGCAGCACTACTAGTTGCCAGCATTTTATTCCAAGTAATTTTTTCACCTAAAAATTCCTCTATTTCTTTTATGGCATTTCTAAGACCTAATGTTACATCACCTTGGAGCACTGTTGTATTTGCTTTTCCTTGAGCTACAAGTATTTTTTCACTATTAAAATCCAAAGCACTGACTACAGTGGTAGTGCTCCCTATTTCTGCAATTAAATAATCAATTTTCATAAAGCTCATCCTACTCTTCTAATCTCTTTTGAAGTGTTTCTACTATAAAAGAAGCTACATCATTACCATGTGAACCTCTTCCAAATCCCACATCCATTCCATTAGCCTTAGCAATTTCATCAGTTACTTGAGTTCCACCAGAAACTAATATAATCTTGTCTCTAACACCTTTTTCTATACAAAGATTATTTAACTTTTGCATATTTTTTATATGCACATCATTATGAGTTATTATAGTACTAGCAAGTATGGCTTGTGCCTTAGTTTCTATAGCTGCATCTATAAGCTTTTCTACTGGACAAGAAGTTCCAAGATATACACAATCTATTCCGTATTTTTCTATTCCTCCATGCTTTATATCAATAATTTCTCTAAGTCCAACAGAATGTTCATCTTCTCCTACAGTAGCTGCCACTATTCTTACTGGATGGTTCTTAACAAATTCTCTCATAGTTTCATCACTTAAAATTTTCTTCTTTTCCGGAACTTTTAATTCACTTTTGTTAATTGAAAAACCAACTTTTCCTTTAACCTCTACATAAGTTCCTTCACTATCCTGTAAAACTTGTTTGTGTATTACCTCTGGATCTAATAAATTCATATTCTTAGCTATTTCCAAAGCTGCTGCTTCACTGGTTCTCTCATCTTCAGGTATAAACATATTAATAGTTACAATTCCATCTTTCTTCCATTCAACTTCTGGCTTAATAGCTCCATCATCTTTAACTTTTTCCATTCTTTTATATACATTATCATTTGGATCTAACTCATCTATATACTGTATTTTCTCATGTTTACATAATGTACAACCTTCTATAGCTTCGCAAGGTTTATCTATACTATATTCCTCTGGTATATGATTATATCCAAAATGTGCACAAACTGGAGCAAAATAATCCTTATCTCTAGGGACAACAGTATCTGTTGCTACTCCCTTATCTATTTTTCTTGCTATACCATCGCCATTTCTTTCAGGATACATTCCTGAATCCACAAAGAAACCTTCTTCTACTGCCTTGAAATATCCTCCTACCTGAATTATTTCTTCTAAAAACAAAACAGCTCTTTCTGTAATTTCTCTAACCTTATTTGGTAGATATCCCTCATCTTTAAGCTCCACCATTTCTTTTAATCCATCCATGCCTAATAAAGCTTGTTTTGCTGTATTAATTGCATGTATGCTATTGTAATGCCATGGAACATTTCTTCCTTCATCTGGAGTTATAGTACTTTGTATATCCGCTGAAGTTAGCTTAGAAATAAGTATATTTAATACATGAGTCACTGTGGCTTCTCTAGTACAAGACTCCATATACTTAGTATTCATTTGAGCCCTCATCTTATAATCTTTAAATATTTTTCTAAGAGCCACAGCATAAGGTAGATCTAATTTTAAGCAAGGAGCTGGTGGTGCTGTTGGAGGCACTGTAGAAAGTGATATATTTTCTTTTTTCATACCAACCATTTCTGAATACTTAGCATTTATAGCATGTTGAACCATTAACTCTGGCAATACATTATAGCCTTTCATGGCTGTAGCATTAGCATTATGTGCTCCATCTATTTGAAGCATATCTGCAAAAGCCATTATTCTTTTAGCTACTGCAGCATCTACAAAAGATCTAATCATATTAATGTTTCTATATAAAACATTATACTGTGGATCTTGATGAGCCCCATTTACTCCTTCTTCTGCAAACATTACTGCAATATCAGGACCTGCTACTCCTGAAACATAGGAGTGAAAATTTATCTCCCTTCCCACTTCTTCTTCTATCAGGTCTAAAGCTTTTCTAGTAGCTCTTACCTCTTTTCTGGTAATAGGAACTCCTCCTATTCCCTCTGGAGTGCCCTCAATAAGTCCATCGTAGTGACTCTGTCCTGCGGTTCTTATAACCATTATATGGTCTGCACCATGCCATGCTGCCATTCTCATTCTTCTTATATCATCTTCAAATCTACCTGATGCAATTTCTGAAGTGATAACTTGAATAGGTTGAGGATCAATATTATTAAACCCTCTAGCTGCTGGAAGAGCTTTACTCTTCTTAAGTGGTTTTGATATTTCGCTATATTTAAATTCTCCTACTAACTCATTATATGGTTCTCTCCAATGCCATCCCCTTCTCTTTGGCTTGTATTCATCTAAGTCTTTTAATATTTCTTCCACATTTATTTTTTCATTTTCTATAAGTTTTTCTTTTTCATTACTCATTTAATGCACCACCTATCAAAGCACTTACTTTATCCCATCCTTTACCTTCTGCCAGCTCTCTTCCTGCTTCCATATAATTTATATTCTTTATATCTGCATATTTTAAAACTACGTGCCCCATACCTTTACCTAAAAGTTTCCATTTACTTCCCTGTTTAACTATTTCAGAAGCTTCAATACTCGTAAACCCCATTCTTAAAAGTACTGAACGCTCTATAGATGGAGATGTATGATTATATGCCAAATCCACCATAGGTTTTACTATTTCTTCTGTTAAACTCCAAAATCTATTGTAAAGTTCCTCATTGGTTAAATCTTTAATATGCTCTCTTCTCTTTTCAAAATCATCTTCTCTTTTCACAAATAGCCCCCCTTGTAGTTTGTTAGATTATTTATCTAAACTTTGTATTATGTCCAAAACCTCTCTTTTATTAAGCTTTGTTTCTTCACATAAAAACTCTATATCCTCTTCATTTAAAACAGTCGCTTTAGAACTTTTCAAATTGTTTCTAATTAAAGATTTTTTATAATCATTTAATTGTTTTTCCTTTATAAATATTTTTGATGGATGATCTGGTATTATAATATTTTTTCCAAGCACCTCTTCTCGTGGATCACCTAATTTTACTTCTACTCCATTTTTCTTTGCAAAAGTAAGCTGAGGTAATATATGTTTTCCTGCCCCTGTGTATTCGGTTTCTTGTACAATCAAAATTTCATCATTTCTCATCTCTTGAGCTATAACAAAAGCTGCTGCTAAAGATGTGTTGCCTGCAGGCCCTCTCTCAATACCCTCTATTTGAGAAAGTAGTTCCGTCATATAAAATACCTGTCCTTGATTTACCGTTACATATCTATCCATATATCTTAGTGGCCTTGCAGCACTTCTTGGCACATCTGATCTATCAGGCCAAGTCATAAAAGGAATACCAAAACCAGTGTGTCCAGTGGTGAAGGATTTTCTGTTAAAATCTTTATCTGATGCCATGTGAAGACCTGTTAAATCTACAGAAGCTCCTATTACCTTTGTATTTATAGCACCTGCTTTTTTAAGTCCCCTTGCAGTACCAGTTAAATTTCCTCCTCCAGCATGTGTTACAACTACTCCTTCTGGTTCTTTTCCAAACCTCTCCATACACTGGTTATATATTTCATATCCAAGACTTTCAACCCCTGCTATACCACTAGGTGAATACAATGAAGCATTATAATATCCAGTGCTCTCCAAAACCTTTAAAAATGTATAAAAAAGTTCTGGTCCTACTGTTAATTGAATTACCTCTGCCCCAAGACATTCACATTTTCTACCCTTTTCAATAATCTCTGGTTGTCCTATTTTTTTAGAATCATAACATTCCTGAACAATTATGCATTTCAATCCTCTCATAGCTGCCTGAGAAGCCACTGCAGCACCATAATTTCCTGATGTTGCAGAAACCACTCCCTTATAACCTTTTCGTTTTGCATCATATACAGATAAAGCAGCTCTTCTATCTTTAAAACTTCCAGAAGGATTAGCACTTTCATCTTTTAAAAATATTCTAGCAGCCTCACCAGTTTTAGATACTTTTCTTGCTAAAGCCGTTAAATTTCTTAACTCTAATAGAGGTGTATTCCCTACTCCTGTCTCCTTCTGTATTCTTATTACATCCTGAAGTTCATATCCTGTATCCTTCATCATATCTTCATAATCAAATGCAATATTTGATTTTTCATATTTAGAATAATTTATTTTCACAGATTTAAGCATTATTTCATTTTTTCTTTCCATAAGCTCATGATATTTACTCAAAATTTCACCTTCTTACTCTAAACTATTTAGTATTTTTTTTGCTTGAATTCCTATGTGAGAAACTTCTTTCACATAATCACCAAAATCATGGACATATCTTGGTTCACACTCTGTAACTATTCCTTTTTCGCATCTTCCAGTTAGTGTTTCTATTTCCACTTCTTCTCCTATATTACAATCTTTTTTGCAAAAGCCCTTAACCCACATTTTTAAAGGAGTGTTTTTGGTATCCTCCGGTATATTATCCGCTCTTTCATTAGGTTCTAAAACTGTTCTGGTTATTTCTACCCAAGTTCCCTTTTCTATCATAGTTTCTATTCACCTCTATAATATTTTATTTGCTCTACAAAACTATTTTCTATAGCATGTGGTAATGGCAAATCTATCATAGTCTTAAGACCTGGTTTACTCGAAATAACTAATGGTATAGTATTAACTGCCATAGCCATAGTTCCTATTCCACCAGGAGTTTCTGGTTTTATACAAAGATCTAAATCTGCATCTCCCTTAATATGAATGTAATCACCTGTATCCACTCCTTCACTTTGAGGATTTATTTGTTGTGGATGTTCAAGGGTTATTACAGTTTTTCCATTCTTTTTGCCATAAGCAACATGACAACATCCTGCAACCATTCCTGGCTCTACTTTTATGCAGTGAGTTTCCCTATAAGTATTAGATATAATAGGTTCTCTAGTTTCTACTATTTCATCTATCTCTAAACCTAATGCCTTAGCTATCATAGGTATAGATTGTTTAAATCCTATATGTCCAACTATACTTCCATTTTTAATTCCCTCTTCAAACTCCTGTAGAGTAGTACCTACGCCTTGTGTTTTCATAACTGTAAGTCCAAATGGAGATAAATCATTTACTCTAGAAGCACTTATAGAGTGTACTTTTCTACAAGCTGCAGATAATGTAATTATCATAGTATCAAGTACAAAACCAGGATTTACCCCTGTACCTAGTATAGTTACTCCATTTTCTTTTGCTAATCTATCCATTTCCTCAGCTAGCTCTTTATGCTCTTCATAAGGATAGGCCATTTCTTCCGCAATAGTTATACAATTCTTTTTACTTTCAACTATTTGTTTTATGCAAGGAAATACGTTTTTCACAAAAGAATCTATAGCAAGAATTACTACATCCGCCTCAATGTGTTTTATTTTAGAAAAATCATCACTTACATTTACATTTAATTTTTTACCTATGTCCAAAACTTCTCCTAAATCCCTTCCAATTTTAAATGGCGCCATATCCACTGCTGCCACAATTTCCACATCTTTTTTTTCTAAAAGCATTTTTGCCATTCCACTGCCCATAGCTCCAAGTCCCCAAGAAATCACTTTAACTTTACTCATGTGTTACTCCCCCTTAATTTTTATTCTATAAAATTATTCATTTTTCACAACATTTATTCATTAATATTATAAGCAAATTCCATGCCATAAATTTATAATATATAGCTGTATATTTTAAATTACCCTAAAGTAATTTTCCGTTTTTAAAGAGTTTTTCAGCTTTTTTTAATGTTTATATCTTATTTTCCTCCTTAATATTTAATTCAGTTTTTAAAATTCATCTATTCATCACCCTATAAATTATATAACCGCAAAAAATATTGCATCATAATATTATTGCATTTATCTGAATTAATTGAAAATACATATTTTTCAAGCATACTGCAAATTATTTTGCAGTATGCTGCCGAATTTATGGCACTTTTTTTGAAATTCATATTAAAAATTCAATACATTATATAGAAAAACAATTTAAATAGAAACTTAAAGTCTAACATTTAAAACAAAAGAGCTATTAGATAAAAAATAAAAGTGAATTAAAATTTAGCCAAATGTATTTCTACTAAATTTTAATCCACCTAATTCATAACTTTATTTTATATAATATTGTATTTTTTAATTTTATACTGTAGATTCTGCCTAGAAATCCCCAATTTATCTGCAGTCTTAGTTATATTACCCTGGTGATTTTCTAGCTCCTGCTTAATTATTTTTCTTTCAATTTCCTCTATATAATCATTCAAATTTAAATTTGAATTACTATATGCACTTAACATATTGTCCTTTTCTTGCTTAATTATTTTATTCTCAAAAAATTCTTTATGAAGCAATTCTTCCTCATCACTCATATTCATAGCAGATTCTATAATATTTTTTAGTTCTCTCACATTTCCTGGCCAATTATAATTTATGAATTTTTCCATCACCAATTCATCTACACCTTGAACCTCTTTTCCTAGTAATTTACTATAATAATGAACAAAATAATTTGTAAGAATTATTATATCTTCTTTTCTATTTCTTAAAGGAGGTATATCTATTCTTATAACACTTAATCTATAATAAAAATCTTCTCGTAGTTTCCCCTGTTTAATCAATTCCTTAGGTTCCTTATTTAATGTTGCTATTACTCTAACATCTACTTCAAAAACCTTACTACTACCTATAGGTCTTATATATCCATCTTGAAGCACCCTAAGAAGCTTAGATTGAAGATATGTGTCCATAGAGTTAACTTCATCTAAAAGTATTGTGCCTCTATGAGCTAATTGAAATAATCCTTTCTTATTTTCTGCTCCTGTAAAACTTCCCTTAGTGGTACCAAAAAGCATTCCTTCCAAAAGAGTACTGGGAATTGCTGCACAATTTATGGGTATAAAGGGCTGGTTACTTCTTATACCGTTATAATGTATACTTTGAGCAAAGACCGTTGTATAAAACTTATAAAAAGTTATAAATATATAAATTTTACTTGTGTTATTCGTTACCAAATAACATTTCCTATTCATAGAGTTCTATTTTGAATAATTAATTATTCTACTCTAGTTTGTGTAACTCTCCAAGGACTTGAATTCCCCCACAACGCAGGGTACATATTAGCATTATCTTTTAGGTGATATTATGCTAATTTATAGTTACCAAGATTAATTGAAGCGTTTTTATCTCTGTCTATTTTCAGTCCACATTTA
>NZ_CABDWS010000004.1 GCF_901447495.1 Haloimpatiens lingqiaonensis | reverse complement strand
TACACAAACTAGAGTAGAATAATTAATTATTCAAAATAGAACTCTATGAGCAGGAAATGTTATTTGGTAACGAATAACGCAAGTAAAATTTATATATTTATAACTTTTTATAAGTTTTATGCAACGGAACAGATTGACAAAATAAATGAATACAGTAAAAGAATTCCTATTTTCCGTTCAGCTAACATGTCCATAGGAATAAATGTTATAAACAATGTACTAAGAAATATAAGTGCTCTACTTTATGAAGATTTTGATATAGAAATAATTGAAAAACATCACAATCAAAAGGTAGATGCACCAAGTGGTACTGCCCTTCTTTTAGGAGATACCATAAGGGAATCCATAAAAGAAGAAACTGAATATAAATTTGGCAGAAGTGGAATTTCTAAAAGAGAAGAAAAAGAAATAGGTGTTCACGCTATAAGAGGCGGTTCTATAGTTGGAGAACATGAGGTTATATTTGCAGGTAATGGAGAAATTATAGAGCTTAAACATACAGCTCTTTCTAGAGAAGTTTTTGCAGTAGGAGCTCTTAAGGCATGTAAGTTTATATGCGGAAAAACTCCAGGACTTTACTCCATGGACCACGTTTTAAGTACAAAATAAATATAAATTGCGACGCAATTTTATAATTGACAATGGACAATTGACAATGGACAATTGACAATGGACAATGAATGAAGTTTTTCTTACAGAAAAACTAAAATTTTAAAAGACCTAAACATAGAATTTATCTATATTTAGGTCTTTTTCTGTTTTTAATTTTAGTTTTGCATTAGCAAAACATCCATAATTGTCAACTGTCAACTGTCAATTGTCAATTATAAGAATGTTGCGTCGCAACATTCTTACATGTTGTATATAAACTTTTCAAGTCCGTCTAATGCTTTTTCTAATTCTTCCCCACTATAGCAATAAGAAATCCTAATATATCCCTCTCCACCTTTTCCAAAGGCAGATCCTGGTACTATAGCAACACCTTGCTCCTTAAGAAGCCTATCACAAAACTCTTCACTGGATATATTAAATTTTTTAATAGAAGGAAATAAATAAAAAGCTCCTTCTGGCTTAATTACTTCTAACCCCATATTTAAAAGACTATTATATACGTAATCTCTTCTTTTCTTAAATTCACATTTCATATACTCTACATCTTCCATGCAATTTCTAAGTCCTTCTAAAACTCCGTATTGACTTATAGATGTAGCACAAGACACATTGTATTGATGTACTTTAATTATGCTATCTAATATATTTTTATAAGCACATACATATCCTATTCTAAGTCCTGTCATGGAGAACATTTTTGAAAATCCACCTACAAAAATTATTTTTTCCTTTATATCTTCATAAGAAGCTATAGAATAATATTTTTCATTAAAGCATATTGAACTATATATTTCATCAGTTATGACTAAAATATCATTTTCCTTTATCAAGGTATATATTTCATTTCTTAATTTTTCTGTAAGCACAGCACCTGTAGGATTAGATGGATATGATAATACTAATACCTTAGGTTTTTCTTCCCTTATTATCCTTTTTAAATTTTCCATATCAATATTAAACTGTTCATCTAATTTGAAATTTAAAACTGTTCCACCTAAAAGATTAACGCAACTTTCATAAGCAGGGTATGCTATAGAAGGTATTAATACCTTATCTTTAGGATTAATTACCGCTGCAAAGGCCGCATATAATCCTTCACTTCCTCCTACAGTTACACAAACCTCATCTGAATTATAATTTATATTTAAAGTTTTTAAATATTTACTTATTTCTTCTCTTAATTCTTTAATGCCTGCATTGGGTGTATATGTAGTTTTATCTTCATTTATGGCCTTTATCATAGCCGCTTTTACCCCTTTAGGAACTTTAAAATCCGGCTGGCCCAATGTAAGAGAAATAACATTTTCATATTGCGATACCTTATTAAAAAACTTTCTTATACCGGAAATCTCTATCTTATTTACATTTTCAGCTATAATTTTTTTCAATACCTTCACCTCTAATTTGCATTTTATTTAGAACCATATACTTTAATACTGTACCCTTCTATAATGAAGTATACAAATTTATTTACACAATACGCTATACTTATTATACAATATCTTTTTTTGATTTATAATGTAAAATTTAAAATGATTGTTCAATATATTAATTTGGTATATTTTCTCTTTAAATTGAAGATATTATTTATTATAATGGTATGATAGAAGAAAGTATATTAAAAAATATAATAAAGGAGGTGAATCGTTAGCGAAACTTATTTTTATAAGTTTTGTATAACGTTATTAAAATGTCTTACAATTTAACGGATCCATATGAATTAGCCAGGTATATAAAAGAAGCTGAAAAATCCACCCCTATAAAAGCATATATTAAAGGAGACCTAAGTCAATGTTCTTTTGATAATATAGAGGATTTTTCTAGTGGCAATTTACATATACTATTTGGTGAAAGTGAAAACATATCTAAATTTATAGAAAAAAATAAAGATAAGATAGAAAGCATAAAAATTGAACAGGATAGAAGAAATTCCGCTATTCCCCTTTTAGACCTTAGAAATGTAAATGCTAGAATTGAACCAGGTGCTATAATAAGAGACAAAGCCCTTATAAAAGATAAAGCTGTTATAATGATGGGGGCAGTTATAAACATAGGTGCTGAAATTGGTGAAGAAACTATGATAGATATGAATGCTGTAGTGGGCGCTAGAGCTCAAATAGGACGCAAGGTTCATCTAGGAGCCGGAGCAGTTGTGGCTGGGGTTTTAGAACCACCTAGTAAATCACCATGTATTATAGAAGATAATGTTTTAATAGGTGCCAATGCAGTTATTTTAGAGGGAGTAAAGATAGGAAAGGGTGCTGTAGTAGCAGCAGGCTCGGTAGTTGTAAGCGACGTACCTGAAAATGTAGTTGTGGCTGGTTCCCCTGCTAAAATAGTAAAAACAGTAGATGAAAATACTAAAAATAAAACTCAAATATTAGATGATTTAAGGAAATAATAAAAATAAACCCACTATGCCAATTTATTTGTATCTAGTGGGTTTTTCCTTGTTTAAATATTAAATAGCGTCTTCTTCTAAATCGTTTTCACTGCTGTCAATAACTTCATTTTCACTATTTACTCTTTCCATTTTAGATATAGAAACCTCATAAGCTACTTTACTTATAACTTTTTCTTCAGATACTTTCTTTTGATACTCTCTACTTTGCAGTCTTCCCCAAATTCTTATATTATCTCCTATTTCTAAAGTCTTACAAAATCTTGAATTTCTTCCCCATGCTATAGTAGGTATATAATCTGATTTATTATATGGTCTATTTACTGCTAAAAGCATATCTGATATTTCTCTTCCAAAAGGAGTAAGTCTATATATAGGTTTTTTACAAATATACCCATCAAGAAATATCATATTTGGGTTTTTGCTTTTTTCCAAGCAATACCTTACATCTCTAGCGAAAACCGTTAATATAAGTCTGTTAGCTCCATCTACGTACTTATTGTATGATCTTAACTGCCCCTCTACACATAATTGACACCCTGGTTCTAAATTCATGCCTGTTATAAGTCTTTCTGAAACAGTAATATTAAGAATGTCTCTTGAATTACTTAATCGTGGAACTTCTAATATAAAATTATAGAAGCCTTCTCCATACATCTCATGGCTAAACTCTAAATCATTAGCCATAGTTCCCTCCAAATATATTTTGTTGTTCATCATTAAATTGTCCATCACAATCCCTCTTTCCCCTTAGTTTTTATGTTTTATACACTATAAAATATTCTAATATTTTCTATATTATTACTATTTATATATAAAAATTATTTTTATAGGAAACTTTATTGCCATTATAATACAAATCACATATATTTTACAATACATCATTCAAATTTTAACTGTATTTTTAAAAAAATGAAAGTTGTTTTGCATATTATTTAAGAAAATAAATGATTTCATTTACTAATTTGTTTCCCTAGGTAGTCTATATAATAATTCTCTTTATAAATCAAATCTCCTGCCCTTACAAAATTATATCCATCATTTTGCAAGTTTTCTATTATCCTAGCTAAATTTTTAGGAGTATACTTAGCATTATTATGAAACAATAATATGGATCCTGGCTTAACTTTTTTCATAACCCTACTATACTCTATATCACTTCCCTGTTCTTTCCAATCTATGCTGTCCACATCCCATTGAATACAATAATGCTTATTTTCCTCCACCGTATTTACTGCTAAATCATTATACGCTCCTGATGGACATCTAAATAACTTAGGTAATTCTCCAGTTATTTTCATTATCTTACTGTCACATAGGTGGATTTCCTGAGTTATTCTCCCTTTTGATACTTTTGTCAAATCAGCATGGGTATTTGAATGATTTCCTAATTCATGTCCCCTTTTAAATATTTCTTCTGCTTTTTCTGGATAATCATCTATCCATTTTCCTACTAAAAAAAATGTAGCTTTTACATTATATTTATCTAATATTTTTAATATCTCCTCAGTATTATCTTCTCCCCAATTGGCATCAAAAGTTATAGCTACTTTTTTTTCCTTTGTATCCACTGAATAAATAGGTATTTTTTTACCTGTATTAAAACAAGTTGCCTTAGATTTCAAAAAATAAGTTATAATAAATAAAATTAAAAAAACAAAAAATATAATTAAAAATATTCCTAAAGGATTATTTCTAATTTTTTTTAAACTAGACATACAAGACCTCCAAAGTTCAGCTTTTTATTTAATCTATATTCAAATTATAAAATTAATATGAAAAACTCTTTATAATTTTTTGCTAAGTAGTAAAATCACCAGTTTCTATCTTTTTATCTTTTATGTTATAATGATTATAGTTATCTAAAAGGGAGGCTGATATTATGTTTGATGATACCCTGGAATTAGCAGAAAATAAACTACTTTTATTATATATATTAGAAAAAATTCATCTTCCTATATCTAACATGCAGCTTACAAATATAGTACTAGAGAATAATTTTATGAACTATTTTAGCCTTCAACAATATCTCTCTGAATTACTATCTTCTAAATTTATAGAAGAAACAGAAAAGGATAATAAACACCGACTTAATGTAACTGAAAAAGGCTCTAAGGTTTTATCATTATTTCAAAAGAGAATATCTGTTGAAAAAATTAGTTCAATAGATGAATATTTGCAAAAACAAATGAGGGATATAAAAAAAGAATTAACTATAACTGCTGATTACACCATCGAAAATTCTGATAACTTTATAGTAAATTTAAAAGCTTCAGAATCTGACTACACTCTTATAGACATAAAAATTGGTGTTCCCTCAAACAAACAAGCTAGAGAATTATGCAGCAAGTGGAAAACTCATTCTTCTACCCTATATAATAAAATAATGGATCTGCTTATAAATGAAGAAATTTAAATTAAAGTCATTCCAGTGGGCTCTCCACCTATGGATATGACTTTTTTACTTTCACTTGCCACATTTATTTTCATAAGTAAATCATTATAATTATCTCCTACATATAAATAATTTTTTAATCTCATTATTCCTCTAGGCATGCCACCAACCCGTATTACTTTAATCTCCTTAGCATTAGCCATATCTACAATACTTACACTGCCATCTCCAAAGTTAGAAACATAGCAAAACTTAGTATCTAAAAACATATCTACAGGGCTATTTCCCACTTTAACTCTATTTAATATTTGGAAATTTTTTAATGATATAATAGCAATACTCCCCTTAGAATTTAAACCCAAATTACTCTCACAAACATATATATAATCTCCATTAGGCGAAAAAATTGCCTTTGTAGGATATGCTCCAACTCGTATATTTTTAATAACCTTATTATCTTTGCAATCAACCATAGTTATACTATCATCATTCATGTTTGCTATTACCATTATATTTCTTATTTTGTCTATATGCATGCTATGAGGTAAACTACCACATGGAATTTGAGTTTCTATTTTCTTTTCCTTCAAATTAAAAGCTGCCAAAATATTCGAGTTACCACATATAACATAAGCTGTATCTTTAAAAATCCTAACATCATTACAATGCATTCCTATAGTATAATTTTCTATATTCCTTTTGTTATTTATATCCACGATACTTATACCATTGGTGTAGTTATTAGCAGTAAAAATACAATTATTACATATACAAATTCCATGAGGACCAACTCTTTTAAAATCATTTTTTAATAAAATCTTATCTGCCTCGGTAAATGTATCCAAATCTACCTTTGAAATAGAATCTGATGAAGTATTACATACATATAAATATTTCAAACTTTTCACCCCCTTATAATCATATATTATGGTGAAGCATAGCATTTTGGTAATAACATAATCCCATTTCTTAATTAAAATTTATAATTTACTATTTTACCTAGACAAATTATTTTATCTAGACAACTACCACTTAATAAAATATAATTTTATCTGTACATGTTTATAAACTGTGTATTATGCTATTATGTATATTATTTAAGATTGCATTAGCAAAAAACACTAAATTGGCATAAGTTCAATATAATATTGACTTTACGGGAGGCGATTCTATGTTTAATTATTTAACACAAGGAGTATGTTCTAGGGAAATAAACTTTGACATTATAGATGGAAAGGTTACAAAGGTTTCCTTTATAGGTGGATGTGATGGAAATTTAAAAGGCATCTCTAAACTTATAGAAGGCATGGATGTAAATGAAGCTATAAAGAGACTTGAAGGAACTACTTGCGGTTCAAAATCCACATCTTGTCCTGATCAATTAGCTAAAGCACTTAAAAAGCACAATTTTTAAGAAAATTGTGACGTAATGGCATAGGAAAAATTAGTGGGCCAAAATTAGTGGGCTAGTGGACTAGAGGACCAGAGGGCTAGTAAAGGATAATTTTTCTTCATTGCATTACGAAAAATTTTAGAATGTAAGAAAGATAGCTAACACAATTTCACGTTGTGAAATTGTGTTAGCTATCTTTAGGACTTAAATTAAATCTTTTATTGGCGATAGCCAGACTAAATATATAAATATCAGATATCAAATATCAAATATCAAATAATGTGGATTTTCTTCATTTTATTCAGAAAATCTTTAATTTATAAATAAAAAAGCGCTTATAATCTTTTAGGCGGAGCCTTTCGAAAAGTTATATGATACTTATTAAAATAAAATAGTAATTAAAATTCGATTCATTTTACCGTAAGGCAATTGTTTGTATAAATCTTAGTTTGTAGAGTAGAAAAGGTAAGAAGTAATAAGTAAGAGTTAAGGATAATTTTTCTTCATTCCATTACGAAAAATTTTAAATTCAAAAGATATGTAGTAAAATTTTCCAATGTGAACTTTTATTATCTGTCTTTTGGGGCTTAACTTAAATCTTTTATTGGCGGTAGCCAAGCTAAATATATAAATATCAGATATCAAATATCAATTAATGTGGATTTTCTTCATTTTATTCAGAAAATCTTTAATTTATAAAAAAGAAAGGGCTGGTCAGCCCGCAGACCGATAGGTTGCAAAAATAGTTATACTTTCACTTACCCCATAAAACCGTAATAACCTTAATAAATAATTTCAAATTGCATTTTTATTTTAAGCTTTAACTAAAAATAGATTATCCCAACCATTTTCTATAATAAGTCTTTTATTATAAATCAGCGGGCTACGCCAAAAAAAACTTTTTAAGTGCTCAACTTCTTACTTTTTACCTTATAGCTTGTTTTACTATTACATTTTATTTAATTAAAGATTTTCCATAACATAGTGGAGGAAACTCTCCCTTAACTCTTACTTTTTACTTCTTACTTTTTACCTCTTACTTAATTCTCACTTTCTCCACAAATTCTAATTTAAGAAATTCCATAGGAATTTCAACATTAATTGATATTTGATATTTGATATTTGATATTTAATATTTGATATTTAATATTTAATATTTCTATATTTTCGCTGGCTATCGCCAATAAAAGATTTTTTAAGCCCTTAAAAAGAAAAGATATAACCACTTCATTTAATGAATCAGTTATACCTTTTCCCACTATATCATTGCTTATATTCAATTAAAGATTTTCCGTAACGCAGTGGAGGAAAATCATCCTTTAGTAGGCTGTTCTCTCCCCGTGACCATATACGCATGACCTGAAAAATCTGCTTTTAATGGAGTGATAAATGTGAAATTTAGGACTATTGAACTAGCCTTAGAACCTCTTTATTTGTCCATTTAAAGCACCGTTAAGAAGTTTTCATTGCTTGAGCGAGGAACGAGTGAGTTTGAAAACTTTAGGGGCTTTAAATGGACAAATATTTAGAAGTTCTTGGCGTATTGTTCACAGTCAAAAATTTCACATTTATCACGGAATTAAAAGCAGATTTTTCCTATTCCACTTCCGTCACAATTTATTTGCGAATTATTTTCCTCATATCTCCTACCATATATAGTGAGCCGCATATAAGAAGCAGATCCTTTTCTCCACAATAAGCTAATGCTTTATTATAAGCTTCCTGGTAATCTAAAAAAGCTTCACAGTTTTTATTATATTTTAAAACTTCTTTCTTTAAATCCTCACTAAGTTCAGCTCTTTCACTGTTTGGAGTTACAGTTAAAACTCTACTTGCTTTTGGAGTTATGACTTTTATCATAGAATCCACTTGTTTGTCTGCCAATATACCTAGAATTAATATTAAATTATCATATTTAAAATATGTATCTATGCTCTCTGTGATATTAATTATACCATCTATATTGTGAGCACCATCTATGACCACCATAGGGTTATTTTTCATAATTTCAAGTCTAGCAGGCCAAGATACATTTTTAAGAGCCTTTTCTATAGCATCTTTAGGTATATTAAGCCCTAAATTTATTAATTCTTCCACTGCATTTATTACTACTGCACAGTTAATTATTTGATGTTTTCCTAAAAGGGATAGAATTAAATTATATGTACATTTTTTAGTATTTATCTGCAGTTTTTGCATTACTGCCTGTACACCATTTTCTTTTATATTTTTTATATTTTCTATATGCTTACAAGAATCCTTACTTACCTTTATAATTCTGCTATTATTTTTACTACATATTTCTTCTATAACCTTCTCTGCTGAAGCTTCTTGAGGATATAAAACTAAAGGCACATTTTTCTTTATTATACCTGCCTTCTCTGCAGCTATTTTATCTAAAGTGTCTCCTAGAACTTGCATATGATCAAAGCTTATAGAAGTAATTATAGTTAAAATAGGATTTATTACATTAGTAGAATCTAGTCTACCACCCATTCCCACTTCTATAACCGCATAATCTACTTTCTGCTCATAAAAATATAAATACATAGCACAAGTTATAATCTCAAACTGTGTTGGATGGTCATATCCCATTTCTATAACTTTATCTACAGCTTCTTTCACCCTACTAATTACATCAACTAATTGTTCTTTAGTTATATTTTCACCATTTATCTGTATTCTCTCTTCAAATACTTCAATATAAGGTGATGTGTACATCCCAACCCTATATCCTGATTCTATTAGTATTTGGTTTAACATAGCTGTAGTAGAGCCCTTCCCATTGGTTCCTGCTATATGTATACATTTTAATTTTTTATGAGGTTCCCCCAAAATTTCTAATAATTTTTCCGTCCTACTTAACCCAAGATTTGTTCCAAAACGTGCTGTATTATTTACATAATCCATTACCTGTTTGTAATCCATATTGTTCTCCCCCTAAACATAAAATACACTCTAATAATATAACATATTTCCCTAATTCTCAATATATATATATTGCTGAAAACAGTAGATAATTTATGAATCATTATGCTTACTAGATTTATATTAGTCCCCACTCCCTAGTCTCCAAAAAGATTAGTAGTATTTCTTAATATTTAGGCAGTTATTTTAGATACTAGACGTATACAGGTTCTAGATTAACGAACTTCCATAGGAAATTAAATATTCATTTTAAATTTTAAATTCTAAATTAAGAAAACAATTTAGAACTTGAAATTCATATGCGAAAGTTTAGTTCTTAATTATATCTACATATTTAGTCTGGCTGCCGCCAATAAAAGATTTTTAAAGTGCTTAAAAAGAAAAGCTATAACTACTCCATTCAATGAAATAGTTACAGCCTTTCTCGCTATCTCTCTTAATTAAAGATTTTCCGTAACATAGTGGAGGAAAATCCTCCTTTCCTAGCACCTAGCACCCAGTACCTAGTACCTAATCTCTTACTTCTTACTTAATTCTTGGCGTATTGTTCACAGTCCAAAATTTCACATTTATCACGGAATTAAAAGCAGATTTTTCCTATATCACTGACTTTACAATTTATGCTTACTTCATTGATTTTAGTGATTCTAGTCTTTCTATAACTGCATTGTACATTTCTTTATATTTTTCTCCCTTTTCTCTTTCTTCATTTACAACAGCTTCTGGAGCTTTGCTTGTAAACTTTTCATTAGAGAGTTTCTTTTCTACTCTTTCTATTTCCTTTTGTAGCTTTTCTTTTTCTTTATTTAATCTTTCTAATTCTTTTTCTACATCTACAAGGTCAAGTAAAGGCATATACAATTCTGCTCCCTTAGTAACTGTAGAAACTGCATTTTCTGCTTCTTCCTTGGAATTCAAGAATACAAATTCTGAAGCTGAAGCAAGTTTTTCAAAATAAATCTTTCCTTCTTCAAAAGCTTCTTTTCCTTCTGTTACACAAGCCATAACTTTAGCTTTCTTAGAAGGTGGTACATTCATCTCCGCTCTTACATTTCTTAAAGCTGTAATTGCTTCCATTATATAGTTCATGTTCTTTTCAGCTTCTGAATCATTAAGTTCTTCACTATATTCTGGCCAATTTGATACAGTTATAGTTTCTAAGCTTTCATCTAAGTGAGTGTATATTTCTTCAGTTATAAATGGCATTACAGGGTGTAGAAGTTTAAGTCCTGTAACTAGAACTTGTTGAAGTACGTTAAATACTACTCCCTTTGCTTTTTCATCCTCACCGTAAAGTACTGGTTTTACAAGCTCTATATACCAATCACAGAATTCATTCCACATAAATTCATAAACCTTTTGTGAAGCCATTCCAAGCTCAAATTTATCTATATTATCTGTAACTTCTTTTACTAAATTGTTCATTCTTGAAAGAATCCATCTATCAGCTATAGTGTAATCCTTACAATCTTTGTATTTTTCCATAAGATCTTTGTCTAAATTCATCATAACAAATCTTGAAGCATTCCATACTTTATTTGCAAAGTTTCTAGCTGCTTCAACTTTTTCTTCATAGAATCTTATGTCATTACCAGCAGCATTTCCTGTAATAAGCATAAATCTTAGGGCATCTGCACCGTATTTATCTATTATCTCTAATGGGTCTACTCCATTTCCTAATGACTTAGACATCTTTCTTCCTTGGCTGTCTCTTACTATACCGTGCATTAATACATGTTCAAATGGTATGTCTTCCATATTGTGAATTCCTGAGAATATCATTCTAGCAACCCAGAAGAATATTATATCGTAGCCTGTTACAAGAGTACTTGTTGGATAGAAATACTTTAAGTCCTCTGATTTTTCTGGCCAGCCTAAAGTTGAAAATGGCCAAAGTGCTGATGAGAACCATGTATCAAGTACGTCTTTATCTTGTTCTAAATTAGCACTACCACATTTTGTACATGCAGTTGGCTCATCTTTAGCTACTATAACTTCTCCACAATCTTTACAGTACCAAACTGGAATTCTGTGTCCCCACCAAAGTTGTCTTGAAATACACCAATCTTGAATGTTTTCCATCCAGTTATAGTATATTTTATCAAATCTCTTTGGAACGAATTTAATCTTTTCATCTTTAACTGCATCTATAGCTGGCTTGGCAAGAGGTGCCATTTTAACATACCATTGTTTTGAAAGCATTGGCTCTACTGTAGATCCACATCTGTCGTGACATCCAACATTATGGCTGTGTTCTTTTATTTTTACTAGGAAGCCTTGTTTATCTAAATCTTCAACCATAGCTTTTCTAGCTTCATATCTATCCATTCCTGAATATCTTCCATAGCCATCCTTTATAGTTCCATCTTCATTCATAACTATTATTTGTGGAAGATTGTGTCTTTGTCCTACTCCAAAGTCATTTGGGTCATGAGCTGGTGTTATCTTAACTGCTCCTGTACCAAACTCTAAATCTACATAGTCATCTGCTACAATTGGAATTTCCCTATTTACTAATGGAAGTATTAAAGTTTTTCCTACTAAATGAGCATATCTTTCATCCTTAGGATTTACTGCAACTGCTGTATCTCCAAGCATAGTTTCTGGTCTTGTAGTTGCTATTTCAAGCCATTCATTGCTACCCTTTACTGGATATTTTATATGCCAGAAATTTCCGTTTTGCTCTTCATATTCTATTTCTGCATCTGAAAGAGCTGTTTGGCACTTTGGACACCAGTTAGTTATTCTGTTTCCTTTGTATATAAGTCCTTCTTCATATAATTTAACGAAAACCTCTTTAACAGCTTTGTTTAAATTTTCGTCCATGGTAAATCTTTCTCTTGTAAAGTCACAGGAAACACCTAGCTTTTGAATTTGATTCTTTATTCTATTTCTGTATTCATCAGCCCAATCCCAAACTTTTTCTAGGAAAGCCTCTCTTCCCATTTCTTTTTTGTTAAGACCTTGTTTTAAAAGTTCTTTTTCAACTCTAACTTCTGTAGCTATACTTGCATGATCTTCTCCTGGAAGATATAATGCACTGTAACCTTGCATTCTTTTAACTCTTATTAAAAAGTCCTGTAATGTATCATCAAGAGCATGACCTAAGTGCAATTGTCCTGTTATGTTTGGTGGCGGCATTATTATTGTATAAGGCTTTTTATTTTCATCTACTTCTGGAGTAAAATACCCCTTTTCCATCCAATTTTCATATATTCTGTCTTCGAATTCTTTAGGATCATAAGTTTTTGCTATATTCTTATTTTCTTCCATTTTATTTTCTCCCTTCCTTTTCGTAATATACTGTTTTTCATCATTCTCCAACCACCAGTACCTAATTTAATTAGTCCCTAGTCCCTAAAATCCAGTACCTAAACTCTATTTACCTAAAATAAATTTGCTGCTAGCATTTTTTATAAATAAAAAAACACTGCAATCCCAAAGGACGACAGTGCGTGGTACCACCTTTATTCTTATAAATAATTTATACTATAAACCAAGCCTCCAGTGCCCTATGAACTATTTTACTCCATAGTATAACTAATATACTGCTTAGACTATAAAATTTATTTAAACTTATTTATAAGCTCTTAAAATTTTTAACGGATTTACCGTCTTTGCCTACTGCTACTTCAGCAAAGAGACTCAGAAGCTACCTTCGAACTAATTCCTATAGAAGATCTTTCAGCCGGTGAATCTTCCTCTCTTAATATTCCTTATGCTCTACTCCTCTTCTTCATAGCCTTTACTTTTTTAATTTTGAATATATTTAACATTATAATACTATTTAACTATATGTCAAGGGTATATTTCAAATTACTACAATTGTTGAACTGCTCACCACTTGCTAACACAAAGATGAAAGCTTCTAGTAAATTGTAAAAGTAAAAATTAAAAATTAAGAGTACAAATCTTTTTAAAATTAACTATAATTCCAAATTTGCAGATAAGAAAAGATAAGAAATAATAAATAGGAAATAAGTAAAAAGTAAGAGGTAATGATAAAACTCAAGGGGTTTTTTATAATTAATTTGTAAGTAACAGTTAAGAAATTCTTACTTCTTACCTATTATCTATTACTTTTTCATTTTTACTTCTTACTTTGTATAATGTAAAGCTTAAAATTCACGTGCAAAGATTGAGTTTAAGTATTTGTATTATATGCAATATACGCTAAAATAATAGTATAATTAAAAACTCATATGAAAATTATTAATATTATAATCATAGAAAATATATTGAAAGGAATGATATACATGCACTTACCAATATCACTTGGAAATTTAGGTTCCATAATTTTTTTAATTAATATTTTGTTAGCTATATTTTTAATCTTTTTTGAAAGAAGAAATCCCTCTACTACTTGGGCATGGCTTCTTATTCTTATATTTTTTCCTATAGTTGGTTTTATTGTATACTTATTTTTAGGTCAAAATTTAAGCAGAGAAAAAATATTTAATAAAAAAATTATTGAAGATAATGAAAAAAGTAAATATCTAAAAAAACTAAGATCCTCTTACAAATATGATATAGATGCCATAGAAAACGTAGACACCATAAGAATGCTTTACAAAAGTTCTGGCTCAATATTTACACAAAATAATCATGTACAATTATATTTTGATGGAAAAGAAAAATTTGAAGCATTATTTAACCAAATAAAAAACGCTAAAAAATTTATACATATAGAATATTATATAATTCAAAAGGATGACCTTGGATTAAAACTAATAGATGCCCTTACTGAAAAAGCTAAAGAAGGCGTGGAAATAAAGTTACTATTTGATGCCATGGGCTCTTCAAAAATAACTAAAAATACAATTAATCCCCTTATTGAGGCTGGTGGAAAAGTTTCCTCCTTTTTTCCTAGTAGGGTTGCCTTTATAAATAGAAGAATAAATTATAGAAATCACAGAAAAATAGTTGTAATAGATGGAGAAGTTGCCTTTTTAGGCGGTTTTAATGTGGGTAATGAGTACATAAGTAAAGACCCTAAAGTAGGTTATTGGAGAGATACTCATATTAAAATAATAGGTGATGCCATAAATGACTTAGAAGAAAGATTTTTACTGGATTGGACCTATGCATCTAATGAGCATATAAATGACTACTCTAAATACTTTATCTCCAATACTTTTAATAAAGATAATGTTGGACTTCAAATAGTGTCCAGCGGTCCTGACCTTAAGGAGCAGCATATAAGAAATGGATATATTAAAATAATAAATCATGCTAAAAATACTCTTTACCTTCAATCTCCTTATTTTGTACCTGATGACTCTATGTTAAATGCCCTTAAAATATGCGCTCTCTCTGGAAAAGATGTACGAATTATGATACCAGGAAATCCCGACCATATATTTATGGGCTGGGCAGCTAATGCCTATGTTAAAGATCTATTAGACTGCGGTGTAAAGATTTACCTTTACAATAATGGCTTTATACATTGCAAAGCCATTATGGCTGATAGCTCCGTGTGTAGTATTGGTACTGCTAATATGGATATAAGGAGCTTTAAACTTAATTTTGAAACCAATGCTTTTATATTCAATAGAAATATATGCAACACTATGGAAAATCAGTTTTTAAAGGATATGGAATATTGTACAGAAGTTACCTTGCAAAGCTTTCAAAGCAGACCACTTTACAGTAAAATATTTGAATCCATTACAAGATTGCTATCACCTATTCTTTAAAAAATATTAATAATCATACATAGGAAAAATCACACTTTAAGAGGTTGTGGCAATAAGAAATTTGTATACAATAAATTGCTTTGAAATTTAGTAACAAACTCAATGTGTTGTAGAATTTATTCTTAGTGCGGCAGCCCCTTTTACATTCTAAATTTTAAATTTAAAACGCTTATTAATTTAAATATATCTCTTTAAATTTATGAGCGAAAATTAAATACTTAAGGGTCATATATTACTGTAGCAAAATATTCTCTTAATTCATACTATAAAACATATCATTAACATATAGGAGGATATATATGCGAAAAAATATTTCTAAGTATTTAATTACTACACTTATTTTTGTTCTTTCTTTTACCTGTCTTTATGGATGTAATAACAAAAATAAAAATTTAACCACTGTCAAATTAAATGAAGTAGTGCGTTCAGTTTTTTATGCCCCTATGTACGTAGCCATTAATGAGGGCTTCTTTAAGGAAGAAGGAATAGACATAAAACTAAGTACTGGACAAGGTGCTGATAAGACCATGCAGCAAGTATTAAGTAAAAGTGCAGACATAGGTTTTTGTGGACCAGAACAGGTTATATATATTTATAATCAAAACAAAGAAGATTATCCTGTATTATTTGCACAATTAACTCAAACAGATGGTTCCTTCTTAGTGGGTAGAAATAAAGAAGATAATTTTAACTGGGAATCTCTAAAGGGAAAAACCATAATAGGTGGTAGACCTGGCGGCATGCCTGAAATGTCTCTTGAATATGTTCTTAAAAATCATGGTATAGACCCAAATAAAGATGTTAAACTAATTACAAATTTAGCTTTCACTGCCACATCCGGTGCTTTTAAATCTGGTACTGGCGATTACGTAGCTCTTTTTGAACCTACTGCCAGTTTGCTAGAAAAGGATAACTCAGGTCACATTGTTGCCTCCATTGGAGAAAGTGCCGGTACTATACCATATACCTGTTATTTTTCTACTAAATCATATATGAAAGAAAACCCTGAAATATTAGAAAAGTTTACAAGAGCCATCCATAAATCTCAGTTATGGGTTAAGAATCACAGTGATAAAGACGTGGCTAAATCCATAAAAAGTTTCTTCCCAGGCAGCGATGAAGAAATTCTATCTAAAGTTATTAAAAACTATAGAGCTACAAATGCTTTTGCAGAAACTCCAGTTATGAAAAAAGAAGACTTAAATAGACTTATGGATATTATTCAATCCTATAAATCAGATCTAATACCTCAAAGACCACCTTTTGAAAAGATAGTCAACAACAGTTTTGCAGAAAAAGTAATGAAAAACACAAAATAGAGATAGTGATGTAATGGCATAGGAAAAATCTGCTTTTAATTCCGTGATAAATGTGAAATTTTGGACTTGAACAGTACGCCAAAAACTTCTAATATTTGTCCATTTAAAGCCCCTAAAGTTTTCAAACTCACTCGTTCCTCGCTCAAGCAATGAAAACTTCTTAACGGTGCTTTAAATGGACAAATAAAGAAGTTCTAAGACTAGTTCAATAGTCCTAAATTTCACATTTATCACTCCATTAAAATCAGATTTTTCAGTTCATGCGTATATGGTCACGGGGGGGGACAGCCTACTAAAGGATGATTTTCCGCCGCTTTGCTATAGAAAATCTTTAATCTATAAATAGAAAAGCGCTCATAATCTTTTATTGGCGATAGCCAGGCTAAATATATAAATAATAAATATCAAATATTAAATAAGGGGCTCATAATATTTTTTAGGCGGAGCCTTTCGAAAAGTTATATGATACTTATTAAAATAAATCTTTCATTATAAATCAGTGGGCTACGTCCAAAAAACTTTTTAAGTGCTAAACTTCTGAAATTTTACCTATTACTTCTTAACCCTTACTTAATTCTCAATTGTCCATTGTCACTTGTCACTTCTTACTTCCTCCACAAATTCTAATTTAAGAAATTCCATAGGAATTTCAACATTATTTGATATTTGATATTTAATATTTAATATTTGATATTTGATATTTCTATATTTTCCCTGGCTATCGCCAATAAAAGATTTTTTAAGCCCTTAAAAGCAAAGGTATAACCACTTCATTTAATGAATCAGTTATACCTTTTCCCACTATACCACTTATTTGATTAAAGATTTTCCGTAACGCAGTGGAGGAAAATCCTCCTTTACTAGCCCTCTAGCCCACTGGCACACTAGCACACTTAAG
This sequence comes from Haloimpatiens lingqiaonensis, assembly GCF_901447495.1. Taxonomy (GTDB): domain Bacteria; phylum Bacillota; class Clostridia; order Clostridiales; family Clostridiaceae; genus Haloimpatiens; species Haloimpatiens lingqiaonensis. The sequence continues at coordinate 62,329 of NZ_CABDWS010000004.1, read as the reverse complement.
CCATAAATTGCTCCGCAATTTATGCTTATCATCTTTCGTTGGAGGCTGCTATTTCTTGTTGAGTAAACTGTACTTGGTGAGTTTTTTCCTCATTTTCTAAATTTTCAAAGGCCGTGGATAGCATAAGTTTAATTCTGTTCAATTGATTTACTTCACTGGCACCTGGGTCATAGTCTACTGCTACAATATTGGCACCCTTATATCTTCGCTTTAACTCTTTTATCATGCCTTTACCTGTTACGTGGTTTGGCAGGCATGCAAAAGGCTGCATACAAACTATATTTTTAGCTCCACTTTCTATAAGTTCTATCATTTCAGCTGTTAAAAACCAGCCTTCTCCTGTTTGATTCCCTATGGAAAGTATTTCTCTTGCTCCCTTTGCCATTTTTTCAATGGTAGCAGGCGCAGTGAACCTTTTACTATTTTGTAAAGCTCGCTTCATATGTTTTCTATAGTGTTCTATATATTTTATACCTATTTTACCAAAGAACTCTGCCATTCTGCTGCCTGATAAATATTTTCTTCTATACTGATAATTATAAGCTACATATAGACAAAAATCTGTAAGGTCAGGCATTACTGCTTCTGCTCCTTCGCTCTCTATTATATCCACTATATTATTATTGGCTGTAGGATGGAATTTAACAAGTATCTCACCTACAAGACCTACCCTTGGCTTTTTAATATCCTTTATTTCTAAGTTATCAAAATCCTCAACTATTTCATAAACATATTTATTGAATAACTTAGTATCGCCTTTATCTATAGAATTCTTACATTTTTCAACCCACTTACTATACAACTGGTTAGCAGAACCTTTTATTCTTTCGTAAGGTCTTACTCTATAAAGCACTCTCATAAGCAAATCTCCGTAAACTAAAGCCATCATGGATTTTTTAGCTAGGGAAATATCTAATTTAAATCCTGGTTGTTTTTCTAGTCCAACAAAATTTAATGATATTACAGGTATATGCTCAAGTCCTGCATCCTTAAGGGCCTTCCTCAAAAAACCTATATAATTAGTAGCCCTGCATCCGCCGCCAGTTTGAGATATTATCACCGATGTATTATTCAAATCATATTTTCCTGATTTTAAAGCTTTAATCATTTGACCTACTACTATAATAGAAGGATAACAGGCATCATTATTTACATATTTAAGACCCTCTTCTATAGCTTCATTGTCTACTGCTGGAAGTATTTCTAAATTATATCCTCCACATCTCATGGCCTCCTGTAAAAATTGAAAATGTATAGGAGACATTTGTGGTGCTAATATGGTATGCTTTTCTCTCATTTCTTCTGTAAAGATAACTTTTTCTAAAGCAGTAGATGCTTTCTTTACTTTTAATCCATTTTTGTTTCTCTCATCCATGGCTGCCTTTAAAGAACGGATTCTTATTCTAACTGCTCCTAGATTATTAACCTCGTCTATCTTTAAAGCTGTATATATTTTTCCATGGGCATTTAATATTTCCTGCACTTGATCTGTGGTAACCGCATCTAATCCGCATCCAAAGGAGTTCAACTGAATAAGCTCTAAATTATCCCTTTCACCTACAAAACTTGCTGCAGCATAAAGTCTTGAATGATAAACCCATTGATCTACAATTCTTAAAGGTCTATTTATTTTACCTAAATGACATACAGAATCCTCCGTTAAAACCGCCATGCCATACTCATTTATCAAATTAGGAAGTCCATGATTTATTTCTGGGTCTATGTGATAAGGTCTTCCAGCCAATACAATTCCTTTTTTACCAGTAGTATCTAAATAAGCTAGTACCTCTTCACCTTTTTTTCTTATATCCTCTTTTACCTTTTCTCTTTCAATCCATGCCCTATCTAAGGCTTCATTTATTTCTTGCTTACTTACTTTAAAATCCTTAAACTCATCATATAACCTTTTAGCCAATTTTTTCTTGTCATCTAATGAAAAGAATGGATTCATAAATTTAATATGCTTATCCTTTATAATGTCCATATTGTTTTTGATAACCTCTGCATAAGAAGTTACTATAGGACAATTGTAGTGATTATCTGCTCCATCTATTTCTTTCTTTTCAAAAGGTATGCATGGATAAAATATTGTATTAACTCCTCTATTTATAAGATCCATTATGTGACCATGTGCTATCTTAGCAGGATAACAAACGGATTCTGATGGAATAGTTTCTATGCCCATTTCGTATACTTTTCTAGTTGAACGACAGGATAGTTCCACTCTAAATCCTAAGCCTGTTAAAAATGTAAACCAAAATGGGTAATTTTCATAAATATTAAGAACCCTTGGTATTCCTATAACTCCCCTTTTAGCCTCTTCCTTCTTTAAAGGAGCATAGGAAAATGTTCTTTTATACTTATAATCAAATAAATTTGGAAGCTTTTCTTTCTTATCCTTTATACCTGCTCCTCTTTCACATCTATTTCCTGATATAAATTCTCTTCCATCTGAAAACTTATTTACAGTGAGCATACAGTTATTTCCGCACAAGCCGCACCTTCTCATTTCCATTTCACATTTAAAATCTTCTAATTGGTTAGCTTTTAAAAGAGTACTTTCTCTGCCTTGCTGGTATCTCTCCTTAGCTATAATTGCAGCGCCAAAGGCACCCATTATACCTGCAATATCTGGTCTTATAGCCTCTCTTCCTGAAATAAGTTCAAAACTTCTTAAAACCGCATCGTTATAGAAGGTTCCTCCTTGGACTATAATATTTTCTCCCATTTCTTCTGGATTTCTTATTTTAATTACCTTTTGAAGAGCATTCTTAATTACAGAATAAGAAAGTCCCGCAGATATATCTCCTACAGAAGCTCCCTCCTTTTGTGCCTGTTTAACTCTTGAATTCATAAATACAGTACATCTTGAACCTAGATCCACTGGGCTTTCAGCCTTAAGAGCCTCCTTTGCAAAATCCTGTACAGACATATTTAATGAATGTGCAAAAGTTTCTATAAAAGAGCCACATCCTGATGAACAAGCTTCATTTAACATTATGCTGTTAATAACACCATCTTTAATTCTCAAGCATTTCATATCTTGTCCACCAATATCTAGTATGAAGTCTACTGATGGTAGGAAAAATTCTGCTGCCTTATAGTGAGCAACTGTTTCTATTTCTCCTATATCCACCTTCATGGCAGCTTTTATAAGTCCCTCTCCATATCCTGTTACAGTAGAATTAACTATACAGGCTTCTTTGGGTAACTTACCATACAAATCCTTTAATATATTTATTGTGGAAAGTAGTGGATTACCTCCATTGCTTCCATAGTAAGAATAAATAAGTTGTCCCTCATCACTTATAAGTGCCGCTTTTGTAGTGGTAGAACCTGCATCTATTCCAAGAAAACAATTTCCACTATACTGACTCAAATCCTTTCTTCCAACCCTAGTATATTCATGTCTTTTTCTGAACTCTAGTAATTCTTCCTGATTTAAGAAAAGTGGTCTTAATCGGTGAACTTCCTGCTCACCTTTAAATTCCTTATTTCTTAATTTATCCATTAAATCTTCAGCTAAAATTTTCTCTTCTTCTTTAGATGAGATAGCTGCCCCTAGCGCTACAAATAATTGTGAATTATTTGGAAAAATCACCTGTTCATCCTTTAGATTTAAGGTTTCTATAAATCTATCTCTTAGACCCTTTAGGAAGTACAATGGTCCTCCAAGAAAAGCCACATTTCCTCTTATGGGCTTTCCACAAGCAAGTCCACTTATAGTTTGATTCACTACTGCTTGAAATATAGACGCAGCTATGTCCTCTTTTGCTGCTCCCTCATTTAAAAGTGGTTGAATATCTGTTTTAGCAAAAACTCCACACCTAGCAGCAATAGGATAAATCACCTTATAATTTTCCGCATACTTATTCAGCCCCATAGCATCTGTTTGCAAAAGTGCTGCCATTTGATCAATAAATGCACCTGTACCCCCTGCACAGGTACCATTCATTCTCTGCTCTATACCCGAATCAAAATATGTTATTTTTGCATCCTCGCCACCAAGTTCAATGGCCACATCTGTATTTGGTATGTGTTTTTTTATAGCTTTAGTACTCGCAACTACTTCCTGTATAAATCCTATGGATAGCCATTTTGAAACACCCAACCCTCCAGAGCCAGTGACCTTTATAGTTATGTAACTATTTTTAAACTTAGCATAAGCTTCGTCTACAACATCCACTATTGTTTTTTTTATGTCTGAATAATGTCTTTGATATTTACTATAAACTACTTCATCTTGTCCATTTAAAACTACTAATTTAACTGTGGTAGAACCTACATCTAGACCTAAATGAAACATTTTTTTCATAATCATCTTCTCCATTATTTACTATTTTACATTTATTTCTTTTATATCTATATATTATATTTATCCATGATTATATCATTTTAGTACACACATATAAAAATTTCAACTTTAAGAATCTAATGCTTTAGTTAAATTTTTAGGATATTTTAATATGGTTTTACATTATCACTATTTATCATAGTGAATATCATTAATAATCAGTTTAATAACTCTAGAACATGCTTCTTCATATGTAATATCTTCCTGTGAACTCTCCACCAATTCCTCACGCTGAAGTGGTGTCTTCTTGTTTAAAGATACTACAGAAAAAACAATATAACACTATAACACCCTTTTTCATATACTAAACTATGTAGGGGGTGTTATAAATGAGCAAATTGCAAATTCAAAATATATACATGAATTATCATACATTAGAAAATGAAACTAGTGCTTTAGTAGATATAAGTTTTAATATAGAAGAAGGAGAATTTCTAAGTATAGTAGGTCCCTCTGGTTGTGGTAAATCTACCTTATTAAACATAATATCCGGACTTCTTCCCCCTTCTTCTGGAAATGTACTAATTAATAATAAGTATATAAGTAAAGCGAAACCTCAAATAGGCTATATGTTTCAAAAGGATAATTTATTTGAATGGCTAACAGTGTGGGATAATGTTATTTTAGGTCTTAAAATTAAAAAAAACATCACAGAAGATAATCTAAAAAATGTAGAAAACCTTCTTCATAGCTATGGATTATGGGAATTTAGACATCATCATCCAAAACAACTTTCTGGAGGTATGAGGCAAAAGGTAGCACTTATAAGAACTCTAAGCATTAATCCTGAAGTTTTAATACTAGATGAACCTTTTTCAGCTATAGATTATCAAACCAGGTTAAATCTAAATGATGAGGTTTTTAAAATAATACACAAAGAAAAAAAGACTACTATAATGGTCACTCACGATTTATCAGAAGCTATTTCTATGTCTGATAGAATACTTATTCTATCCAAACGACCTGCAATAATTAAAGAAATTATTCCAGTAGAATTCGAAGAAAAATATAATTCTCCTCTTAAACGCAGGGAGGCACCTAATTTTAGATACTACTTCAATACTATATGGAAGGAGCTAAATTCATGATGGAATACAGTGATGAACACAAAAAATATATACAAGCCGTAAAAAAAAGAAAACATAAAATTATAATTGTAAGAATATTAATCCTAATTTTCTTTTTTGCCCTTTGGGAAATAGCTGGTGATTTAAGATGGGTTGATCCCTTTTTAACCAGCACCCCTTCTAGAATGGTAACTAGTTTAATAAAAATATTTAAAGAAGGTACTTTGTTTAAACACATGGGAGTAACTTGCCTCGAAACTATACTGGGTTTTATCTTTAGTACCGTACTAGGAACATTTATAGCTATTCTTCTCTGGTGGTCAGATTTTGCCTACAAGGTTCTAGACCCCTATTTAGTAGTTTTAAATGCTCTGCCTAAAGTTGCCCTTGCACCTATAATTATATTTTGGGCTGGAAATGGCTATGGTTCTATAATAGTAATTGCAATTTTAATATCCATAATAGTCACCATAATAAATGTATTGGTAGGCTTTAAATCCATTGATGAAGACAAAATCAAATTGCTCCAAACCTTTGGCGGAACTAAATTTCAAGTTTTAACAAATTTAATTCTTCCAGCTTCTGTACCAACTTTAGTTTCTTCCCTAAAAATAAATGTAGGGCTATCCTGGGTTGGTGTCATAATGGGTGAATTTCTAGTAGCTAAGGAAGGATTGGGCTTCTTAATAATTTATGGTGGGCAAGTTTCTCAACTGGATATGGTTATGATGAGTATTATAATCTTATGCATTCTTGCTTATGCCATGTACGAAGTGGTAGCTATTTTTGAAAAAAAACTCAACAAGAAAATTTATTAAATTATGTAAACAAATGAATATTTTTATAACCTCATGGATATTAATGTAATAACTAATATTCTAAAATTTAAATAGATTTTTTACAAAAGTATTCTAGGAGGTATATTAATGAACTACTTTCAAAAGGGTAATGAGCTCTACCATACCCAAAATTATAAAAAAGCCATAGATATGTATAAAAAATCTGCTAATGAAAAAATCAACGAAGCCTCTTCTTTATATAATGTAGCAGTATGTCTTATTAAATTAAAAAATTATAATAAGGCCATTTCATTTTTATGTTGTGCCATAGAAAAAGATGCTCAAAGTAAATATTTTTTTAATTTAGCCTACTGCCACTCAATGTTAAACAACAAACAAAAGGCTCTCCTATATTTTAATACCGCCTGGGCCTTAAATCCTGAAGATACCGACTGTGAAAAAGCCATAAATTTCATATTGAATCAATATAAAAAATAAACAGAGCTCTTAGCTTCAAATGGAGTTTTTACTCCATCTGAAGGTTAGAGATCGTTATCCAGGGACGTAGCTGCCGTTAACTCACACTTTGTTAGAAGTGGGAGTATTACGGCAGGTAGTCATCGGATAAAAAAATTAGTTGATCAGTTTTATCCCTTGAAACTATCAACTAATTTTCATTTTCCTTAATAATCCATCAACTGCCCCCTAATCGCTGGCACTCTAATATCTAGCACCCTGGACCTCTGGTCCCCTAGCCCTCTAGCACTCTAGCACTCTAGCCCACTGGCCCACTGGCCCACTAATTTTGCCATTCTCCTGCCACATTTGCATCTGCATGATCTATGGAAAATCTATTGCTATCAAAATAGTCCCCACCTTTAGCAAAAGTGGTATCTACATTTATCCATCTGCCCTCTTCCTTCAGATAAACTTGATTCCATGCATGTCCAACCCAACTTACTCCATTAAAGCCTCTGCCTGTTATCATTCTAACCTTAATGTTGTTTGCTCTGCACATGGCCACATATAAGCAAGAGTAATCAAAACATATGCCTTTTTTCGTATAATAGGTTGGTATGGCTCCAGACTTAATGTCGTATATATTCTTAAACACCTTTTCAGCCTTCTCATTATCATAAGCTATATTTTTTCCTATCCAGTTATAAATTTTTTGAGCCTTTTTCTCATCAGTACCATAGCCAGCAACTAAATTTCTGGCAAAATTATCTATATCCTCGTTAGATTTTATTCCTTCCTCCAATGTTATACCATTATAATATACTATTGTCTTACTAGTATTTTTTACATTTGAACTGTTGTATTTTTTGTCATCTGGACTATTATCATCTTTTATAACTATTTTAAAAGAATTATTAACTATATTAGGAAGCTTTTTTGCAACTTTAGAACTATTTATAGGTATTACTATAGCCTTACATATACTGTTATAGTATTTGGAATCTGCCAAATAGCTGTTTAAACCAGGCTTTATATTTACTATAGATAAAAAATTCAATAAGAAAGTCAAAAATATAACATAACATATAGCTCTAGGTATTTGAAATATTGCACCTAAAACTCTTCTAATTCCATTGCCCTTTTCCCTTATTTTCTTTTCTATGCCATCAAATATAGGATAAACAGTTATTTTATTTATTCCTACAATTATAAACATAAATAAATTGTGGATAATAAATACTGATATTGGAATTGCCACTAAATAAACCACTATGGGCTTTCTCATAACATACATTTTAGCTTCCTTAGGAATAAGCTCATATATACTTTTATATATTCCTTTATTGTGATTAAAAAATATATTTTTCATCCAATATATACCTAAAATTATGGATATTAAAAAAGAAACATTTGTTTCTACACCATTTACATCTTTTTTTAAATTCTTTGAAGAAAATTTCACTATGAAGCCTTTTAAAATAGGATATATAAAAATGGCAAGAAGTAATATATTTATAGGGTTAATATTCCTAATAAAATTTTGAAAAAACTCCCTATACACTCTATAACCTCCCATCCCGCCTGCTATAGTAAGCAGTATTCTATATATATTATTAATATTGATTCTTAACCACTCAACTTTCGCATATAAATTCTAAGCTCTACACTACACAAGGTAAAAAGTAAGGAGTATTACTTACAAAACCCCTAAACAATGTCACTTAATACTTTTTTTATTTCCTCATAAGAATATCCTCTTCTCATTAAATAGGAAGATAATCTTCTAAATATCTTAATATCATCACTTTCTGATTTACATATTATTTTATATCTTTTTAAAGCCAATTCTTTAAGCTCTTGATAACTTTCCTCCTCATCTTTTATAATTATATCCTGTTCTTCATTAAAGCTTTCCTCATTTGTAAATACATCTAGCCCTTTACTAAAATTCTTTTCACCTTTTATAATTCTATATTGTTCATTATTAAAATTTTCTTTTTCATTATCCTTTTGCAGATTTTTGTAACCATCTAAAATCTCTGAATTTCTCAATTGTTCTATTACACTATTTACCATATTATAATCAAACCCTCTTCTTATTAAGAAATCGCAGATTTTTTTATATATTTTATATATATTTTTTTCCACTTCTTTTTCTGTTTTAATTAAGGTTTTTAACTTCCCCTCTCCCAATGTATATGCTCTTTCATATTCATTTTGGCAGCTTATACTATATAATTTTTCAATTATGGAATCTTCATCTATACCCTTTTTTATAAGATCATATTTTATCTTATTCTTTCCGTATTTATTCATGCGATCTTTTATAAAAGCTTCAGTGTATTTATTATCATCTAAAAATTTATACTCTTTTAAAAAGCATATTATTCTATCTACAACCTTATCTCCATATTCCTTTTTATATAATTTATCCCTAATTTCTTTTTCTGTTTTATAGGTCTTTTCTATTACCTTTAGAGAGTAATTTTTGCCATTTAAATAGTTATCTTCCTCCACCACAGATTTCAAAAATTCTAAATCTACCTGCTTGCCTTTCTTTAAATCATAAGTATAAACTAATTCTGCATTACATCCAAAGGCAAATTCTTCATTAATATATATATTAACTCTATTTTTATCCCTTTTTTGTACTTCTATCTTTGTTATTACAGAATTCACTAATTCTCCTCCTCGCTTAATAAAACCTGCACCGTTGGATTATTAAACACTTCTCTGGCTACTCCATATATGTGTTCTTTAGATATATTATTTAATTCTTCTATATGTTTTTCAAACTCATAAATATCCTCTTCTTCAAGAACTTGTCCTAAAACATAGGAGCATAGTGCAGTGGAATCTTCTATAGTTGCTGCTATAGATGTCTTTAGTATTTTTCTCATTAAATCTATAGCTTTACCATCAAATATTATTTTTTCCTCTTTTACATCATTTATACATGAGTCAATTATTTTTAATGCTTCATCCACATCTTCTCTAGCTACAGATGTATATATGTATAGATTTTTTACTCCCTTGGTCAAATCTAAATTAGTATACACATCATATGCCAGTCCTCTTTTTTCTCTTAATTCTCTAAATAATATGGAATTTGAACTCTCACCAAATCTATGGTTTAAAATTTTTAAAACTAATTCTTTATTTTTTTCTAAATGGTGAAAAGTGTACAAATACATTATAGTACTTTGTTCCATATCATTTTTAATTACAAACTCCCTTATGGGATTATTTTCCTCTATAACTATTTCTTTCTTTTTTATACTTTTCCTTCTCCAACAGTTAAAATATTTTCCCACTAAATTTATTATTTCTTGGTGCTCATAGGAAGACACCACTACTATACAGCAATTATTTGGCACATAATAGCTTTTATAGTAATCTATAAGATTTTCTCTTGAAAAATTTTTTACAGTCTTTTCTTCACCAATAGTATCATATTTAAGTGGACTGTGCTTAAAAGCCGTATAATTTATAGCTCTAAAACTAAAGTCCTCTATATCATCGTTGCTTGTCCTTATTTCTGCTAATATAACTCCTCTTTCCTTTTCTAATTCCTCTCTATCAAAGTTAGAATTTATAGCCATATCAGATAAAAGCTCTACAGCTTTAGGTAACTCCTCACAAAGGGATGTTACTGTATAAACAGTACTTGTATAATCAGTATAGGCATTATACTCTCCACCTAACTGCTCTAATTCATCATTTAATTGTTCATTATTTCTATTATCAGTGCCCTTAAAAAGCATATGTTCTATGAAATGACTTAATCCTCTTTCCTTTTCCTCTTCATATAGTGAACCTATTTTAACTGCTAAATTAACACTGGCAATCCTAGTATTTTTCTTTATACTTATTAATTTTAGACCATTATCAAAAATAGTCTCCTTAGTATCGAAATATTTCTTCATACTTAAACTCTATTCTCCTTTTTATATACTTCTAAATAAAATCCTCACCAAATAGGTAAGGATACAACTATTATAATTTATATATACTCAAATTAAAAGGGATGAGCCACCAAAAGTTTTAGTGAAATCCGCCCTTTAATATTAAAGGTTAATTCAATTATAAACAGAGCTCTTTAAATTTACTTTATCACAATTTTATGAAAGTTAGCCATATTATAATAGTATAAATATTATTTGGTGAAGTTTAATCAACATTATTGCTTTTTCTATACTGATATTCATTACTTATTAAACTTACAAGATCATGGGTAAAATTAGATCCCCTAGAAATTAAAATTGCCGTCAATATTTTACCTACTCCATATCTCATATTTACACCAAAAAAATCAATAATGTCTATATTGCTCACAAATACTACCACCAAAGCTATAATGATAGTACCTACTCTATCTTTTGATACCTTTCCCTTAACCACAATATTTTTCAATGTTTCCCAGACACTTTCTATTATAAAAGCCATAACTATAAAAATATATCCATTCATTACTATCTTTCCTTTTACATTCTTATATATAATATATATTCAATTTGCGTAATAATATGAACTGTTGTTACTAGTTGACTTGAAAGATTTTCTGTGCTAAATTTATACGGGACAGTTCGTAGCGACCTGTCTAAAAACAAAACTACGGAGGTATTAATAATTATGAATTCATCAAAAAAAGTAAGAGGCCTTGTGTTCGCCTCAGTAATTGCTGCAATTTATGCAGTGCTTACCATATCATTATCTTTTATGTCCTTTGGAGTGGTTCAATATAGAATTGCTGAAGGGCTTACAGTTTTACCTTTCATAACACCCTATGCTATTCCTGGACTAACCATTGGATGTTTAATTTCCAATATTATTAGCCCTGTGGGCACTGTGGACATGGTTTTAGGAACCTTTGCCACATTAATCGCTGCTATAGCTACCTATTATATAGGTAAAACTAATTTTAAATACAATAAACTTTTAGCACCATTACCAGCGGTTATATCCAATGCAATAATTATAGGTCTTATGCTAAAATATCTATATGTACCGGATATGCCACTATGGCTTATATCCCTTGAAGTTGCCTGGGGTGAAGCCCTTTGTTGCTACGGATTGGGCCTTCCACTATTAGAAGTTTTTCAAAAGAATCCTGTATTGAAAAAGTTTATAGGTAAGTAAGAGTTAAGTACGAGGTAAGAACTAATAAGTAAGAGTTAATAAGTAAAAGTTAAGGATAAAACTCTAGGGGTTTTTATAATTAATTTGTAAGTAAGAGATACTGAAAAAAATTCAGCTTTGCTGAATTTTTTTCAGCACCTAGCACCTAATTCTACATACCATACCGTGTTTATGCAAACAAAACACTGTCGCTTATGGCATTTTCAAGTTTTTTAAATTCATCTAAAAGCTTATCTGCAGTTAAATTTTTCTTTTCATTTCCCCTTATATCCATAACCACCTGTCCCTTATGGATCATTATAAGCCTGTTTCCCATTTTTATGGCATCATTTAAATTATGAGTTACCATTAAAGTAGTTATTTTATTTTTTTCTACTATGTCACTTGTTATATCCATTATTATCTCTGAGGTTTTAGGGTCTATAGCAGCAGTGTGCTCATCTAGTAATAAAAGTTTAGGCTTTGCCATTACCGCCATTATAAGAGAAAGAGCTTGTCTTTGACCTCCAGATAAAAGTCCTACTTTATTGTGTAATTTGTTTTCTAAACCTATGTTTAATTTTGAAAGAGTTTCCTTAAACATATTTATGTTATTTTTATTTATAGCAAAGGAGAAATTAAATTTCTTTCCCTTATTATACGCCATGGACATGTTCTCTAATATAGTCATATTTGGTGATACACCTAGTGAAGGATTTTGAAATACCCTGCCTATTTGCTTAGTTCTTTTATATTCAGGTAATCTAGAAATTTCCGAACCATTTAATATTATGGAACCTTCAGTTAAATCTATATTTCCAGACACTATATTTAAAAGGGTTGATTTACCTGCCCCATTACTGCCTATTATACTTATAAAATCGCCCTCTTCTACCTTTAAGTTAAAATTATTAAATAATACATTTTCATTAACTGTCCCCTTATTAAACACTTTGTATAGATTTTTTATCTGAAGCACTAGAAGCACCTCCTTCTTTACACTTAAATGCCTTTATTAAGCTGAATCCTGCAAATCTTAAACTAAAATTTCTACAACTTATATTATTAAGGGATAAAGCTATTACTACAATAACAGCGGTAATTAGTTTTAAGTCTGTAGGTGGAAGTCCTAGTTTTAAAGCCAAGGCTATTACACCTTTATACAATACTGCACCAAGTATTGCCATGGTACTTCCCTTTACAAAATTAAATTTTTCTAAAATAGATTCTCCCATAATAACTGAGGCTAGTCCCATAACCACAATACCTGTACCCATACCTACATCTGAAAATCCCTGATATTGAGCAGTAACAGCACCACATAGGGACACTAATCCATTAGAAATCATAAGTCCTACAACCTTAATAAAATCCTTGTTTACCCCTAGCAAAGTTACTAATTGTTCATTATCCCCTGTAACTCTCAAAATAAATCCCAATTTAGTTTTTAAAAATAAATCCACTATAAGTTTAGTTGCCCCTGACAATATTAAAATTATAAATATAGGTGCTAACGATAAGTTAAATATAGTTTTTTGACCAAACAAAGGTATATTAGATTTCTCCATTATCCTCAAATTTATGGAATAAAGAGATATCATCACAAGTATTCCAGACAAAAGATTGGTAATTTTAAATTTCACATGAAGTATGCCTGTAACAGCCCCTGCCATAACTCCACCTAATGTAGCTAACGCACATGCTGCAAATGGATTCATGCCTTTAAGTATTGCCACTGCCGCTATGGCTGCTCCTAAAGGGAATGTGCCCTCTACAGAAAGATCTGGAAAATCTAAAATCTTATATGTTATATAAACACCTATGGATGCCATGGCAAATATAATGCCCTGCTCCAAAATATTTAATAAAAAGTCCATTAATGTACACCCCCAGTAACTATCTGAGCCTTTTCTTCAAGTTCTTTAGGTATACTGATATTAAGTTTTTCACATGCGTCTTTATTTATTACAGTACTAGTATCTTTAGATGTCTGTATAGACATTTCTTCTACATTTTTACCATTTATAATGTCCACTGCCATAATTCCTGTTTGAAAACCTAATTTATAATAATCTATTCCATTGGCAGCCACAGCTCCTGCCTTAACATGAGCGCTTTCCGCCCCTATAATAGGTATATTTCTTTTATAACATTCATTTACCACTAATGGCATAGAAGAAACTATTGTATTATCTGTTGGAACATATAATACATCTATCTTTCCCACTATTGAATTTAGCGACTGAGCCACTTCATTTACATTAGTTACTCCTGATGTTTTAATATTAAATCCAAATTTCTCTGCAGCTTTTTTAATATCTTTCACTTGAAGCTCTGAATTTTTTTCACTGGTATTATATACAACCCCAATGGTTTTTGCCCTTGGAATTATATCTTTTATAAGCTGTAGCTGTTTATCTATAGATACGCTATCTGAAGTACCTGTTACATTTGTTGAAGGTACCTCTAAAGATTTCACTAATCCAGATTGTACAGGATCTGTAACTGCAGTTATTAATATTGGTTTTTCTTTTATAACATTAAATGCTGATTGTGCACAAGGCGTCGCAATTGCAAAGATTAAATCTTCATTTTTAGACGCAAAATTTTGTGCTATGGTTTGAGTTGTTGCCATATCTCCTTGGGCATTTTGAAAATCCACTTTGATATTCTTATTTTCCTCATATCCCTTGGACTTCAATGCATCCATAAATCCCTTTCTAGCAGATTCCAAAGCTGGATGCTCCACAAATTGAGAAATGCCAATGTTTATAATCTTTTTATCCTTTAAAGTTTTTTGTGATTGAGAGGCGCCTATGTTTTTGCATCCTCCTAAAAATGACAGGCTCACCAAAAAAGCCATAAGACATGAAAGTTTTTTCTTTCCTACCATACTACCATCCTCCAAATATAAATTTTTTTATAAAAAAAACTCTCTATTAGAATTAGAGAGTTTATTTATCATATACAAACAAAACCCTATACTATAAGGGCTTAATTGCAATTTTTACACCTTACCATACCTACCTGCAACATTAATTTGCACATTAATTTCATGGTGACATTAATTTTATAGCGGTTTAATTACAATTCTAATAAAACAATAAATTCTCCTACAATACTACAATCCTACAATATTAATTTAATCCTACAAAATCTACTTTCTCCACAGGCTAATAAGAATTTATTCCTGAGAGAGCTACAATTCTAATTTTATATTTAATCCTTCATCCATTTGCTTCTGCTAAAGTGAAGACCTTTTAATTAAAAATTATGTTTATTATTCTATAATATTGTTTCAAAATTGTCAATATTATATTTTTGAACTCTACCATTGATAATATATTTTTACTACTCTTTTGGTATAGCTCTGTGCCCAAGTCCTATGGCTATTTCATTTAAATGCAAAAGTCCTATACTCATAAATATAGTGACACATAAGTGTTCTCCACTTCTTGCTATGCCAATTTTACCGCCCACATTCAATCCACTAGCCTTTTGAAGCACTTGAATTAGTGCTTCCTTAGTGGCACCTATTACGGCTCCGTCATATAGATGAGAATTTTCTGGAATCAAACCACCCTTTTTAGAAGCTACAAGAGCTCTCTCTATAATTTTAGACATGGTATTGTTTATATTACCACCAATATTTACAGCTGTAGTTAGTATATCTTTTTTTCTAAATATATCTTCCAGCTCTTTTTCTTCTTCCCTTTTAGATATGCTCATTTCAATAGCTGCCTTTGCCACATCCATACTATCTAAATCCATAAATTCAACCTCACAATTCTTTTTTAATCAAATTTCGTACATAAATTTTAAACTATATAATGTTTTTCAACTACGAAAGTTCAATTTATATTATAATCCAATAATACAATAAATCCTATGGTAATTTTATAACCTTTAAATAAATAACAAAATTTCACTTAAAATTTATATTACAAACTTAATTTAATTATAATTTTACTCTTTAACACCTCATATAATTATATGGGGGTGTTAAAGGGTGAAGAGATTTAAAGGTTATTTTGTATTTATAATTATAATATTAATTATAGTTTTATCTTTTTTTATATTTTTTAAGAAAAATTCTAAAAAAGTTTCTGGGGTAAATATAAAAGGTTATGAGTCTAAAAAACCTATAGTTATAGTGGTGGATTTAGAAGCTAATACTTTAGGGGTTTTTCAAAAGGATAAATTGTTGAAAACTTATACAGTAGCTGGCGGTAAACCCTCTACCCCATCTCCCATAGGTACTTGGACTATCATAAGTAAAGATACTTGGGGAGAAGGCTTTGGGGGGCGCTGGATGGGTTTCAATGTTCCCTGGGGTAAATATGGTATACATGGTACTGATAAACCAGGCTCCATAGGCTGGAGTTCCTCCCATGGATGTATAAGAATGAGAAACAACGATGTTAAGGAGCTTTATAAAATAACTCCTCACGGCACCAAAGTTATAATAAATGGTGGTCCTTATGGAAATTTTGGTTCCTATTTAAGGCCTTTAGAGCCTGGCATGAGAGGCTCCGATGTGTATGAAGTTCAAAAATATTTAAAGGAAAAAGGATACTATAATGGAAATCCTGATGGCGTTTACGGTGAGAGAATGAAAGCAATAGTCCATAAGTTTCAAAAGGACAATAAGCTTCCCATATCCAATATCATAAATGCTGCATTTTATAAAAAATTAGGCATAGAGCTTGAGGAATAACTAAAAAAACAATAAGTGGCTGTGGCACTAAAAATTAAATTCTTTAATGCCACAGCCCCGTTATTCTTCCATCCTTATATTTTCAATTAAACTTTCATTTTTTATACGTCTTAGAGGGAAATAAGATGAAATTAAAGCTATGAGCATAGCACCTGCTGCAGCTATACCTATGAATTTCCAAGGTATTGTCCACTGGAACCCTCTTATATTGCCTATCATTTTTCCTAGAGCATAACTTAAGCCGCTTCCTATGAAAGATCCTAGTATGGCACTTATAATACCATAAAGAACTCCCTCTAAATAAACCATCTTTTTCACTTGTTTTGCTGTCATTCCTATGGCTTCTAAGGCTGCAATTTCTCTTTTTCTAAGCATTAAATTAGTACTTATAGTATTGACTATATTTAAGCTGCTTATTAAAGCTATTACGGTTATAAAACCATATAAGAATATTTTCATTATCAAGTCTGATTTTCTCATATTCTCCAGCATTTCCTTTGTATCCATAAATGACACCCTTTTATCTGCTTTAACAAATTCTTTAAGGCTTTTTGTAACACTATCTCTATCAGCATTTTTATCTAAAATTATGTCCATAGAATGATAAGTATTGTCTTTTTTAATTTCTTTAAACAATTTTTCTGTAGTTATTACAACTATTCCTCCATCAGGCACAAATTTACCTATTGGACTCTCTTTTAATATTCCAACTACCTTTACCTTATTGGTATTATTTGAATTGGTTCCACCATATTTTCCTATTTCTATTTCATCTCCAACCTTAAAATCAGTAATATTAATCATAGAAGTTTTTTTAGCTTTTTCATCATATACCACTGAATTTTGTACTACTAATACTCCTCTTTCATCATTCATTATTTTTTCATCTATTTTTCCGCTAACTAATTTTTCCTTACAAAGTTTTAACTGTTCATTATCAAATCCCTTAAATGTTGTAAATACTTTAGCATTCTTTCCTTTTTCCTCTTGATCATGTCTATTATTTAAATAAATTTTATTTACTTTTTCTTTTGAAACTTCTGTAAAATAATTATTATCTTCAAATAATCTATATACTTTATCCACTCCAGTTATACTTTTTACCTTTTCATATTCCTTATCTGAAAATCCCTTATTAGTTGGCGCCTGTATAGATAATGTATAATCTTGATAAGAATGCTTTTTAAAACTGTTAAATTCTTCGCCAAAATCCAACATGCTACCAAATACTATGAATAAAACTATACTTATAATCATAGAACCTATGGTTACAATAAATCTTTTTCTATTTAATTTAATATTTTTATAGGCTATTTCACCTTCTACTTTAAATATCTTATTTACAAGAAAATTACTTTTTATCCTTCTTACTTTTCCCTTTTTATTGCCTAAATTGTTTCTTATAGCCTCTAGAGGCGATATTCTAGAAGCAGTTAAAGCTGGTTTAATTGATGATATATACACTGTTAGCAATGCAACTAATGAACTTATTATCAATACTTTAGGTGATACCACTGTTATAAACTCTATATTTATCATATCTCCTAAAATCATCTTAATTACTATAAACAATATTTTCATAGCAAATATTCCACTTATAAGTCCTATAGGAATAGATACTAAACTTAAAACCGATGCTTCCCTAAAAACAATCTTTCTTATTTGTTTAGGTGTAGCCCCCATAGATCTCAATATACCAAATTGCTTTATCCTCTCTATAACAGATATTTGAAAAATATTGTATATAACCAAGATAGTACATACAATTATTATAGAAACTATAAAAGCAACTATGGTAAACATGGATTTATTAATATTTTTATCCTTGCTTCTTCCTTCTAATGTCAACAAATAGTGATTATAATTTACTTTTTCATCCTCTTTTTCATCACTAGATAATTTTAAATTACTCATAATCTCTTTTACATATTTTTCAACATCTTTTTTCTTCTTTACTTGTGTAAACGCATTGTACTTTTTATCCTTTTGGTAATCATCAATAAAAGTTAATCCCCTGGCTCTTTCATTGTATTGTGAATAAAATTTATCACTTATTATACCTGTTAATATAAAATCTTTTTTAACCCCTTCTCTATACTCTCTTTCAATTGGAACTCCCTCTTCTTCTTTTGAAGGATTTTTCTTTTCAAGAAATCCACCCAAATCCAAAGTTATCTTATCTCCCACTTTTATCCCCTTTGGAAGATACTCTAAAGCCCACTCCTCAATAGCAATTTCATTTGAATTTTTAGGAATTCTTCCTTCTTTTAATTCAGTAGGCAGCATATTTAATGCTTCCTTATCAACTGCCTCAATTTCTATATATTTATATTGAGGCATTGCCTCTTCTTCAACTTCTTGTTTTGTAGCTTGATAAATTTTACTCTTTCCTAATTCTCCTACAATACCAACTTTATCTGTATCCACATGATTTTTTATCTTATTAATCTCATCATAACCTACATCTTTAAACATCACATGATAATCAGCTTCATTCTTTTTTATAGATTCTATTTCACTTTGCCTAAAACTAACTAAAAGCGTTCCCACTGCACATATTAAAGCCACTGAAAGTATTATTCCAACAGAGGTCAATATGGTTCTTTTCTTTTGATTTTTTAAATATCTTTTAGTTATGTCTAAATAACTCTTCATTACCTTACCACCTCATCTTTAACTATAACCCCATCTGCCATGTGGATAATTCTATCTGCTTGGGAAGCTATATTTAAATCATGAGTTATGATTATTAGGGTTTGATTATATTTTCTTACAGAAAATTTCAAAAGCTCTATAATTTCCTTAGAATTTTTACTATCTAAATTTCCAGTAGGCTCGTCCGCAAGTATTATAGAAGGCTTGTAGGCTAATGCTCTTCCTATGGACACCCTCTGCTGCTGCCCCCCTGATAATTCTGATGGCAAGTGATCCAATCTATCTCTTAATCCTAATATATCTATTAATTCATTCATATACTTTTCATCTGGCCTTTTATAATCCAATAAAAGTGGCATCATCATATTTTCCTCAGCTGTTAAAACAGGTATTAAATTATAAAACTGAAATATGAATCCAACCTTCCTTCTTCTAAATATAGCTAGCTTCTCTTCTTTAAGTTTAGAAATATTAACCCCATCTATAATAATTTCTCCTTCTGTTGGCTTATCTACTCCCCCAAGCATATGAAGAAGAGTACTCTTTCCAGAACCACTAGCCCCTACTACTGCTACAAATTCTCCCTTGTTTATGGTTATATTGGCATTTTTTAAGGCCTCTACTTTTATTTCCCCTTTTCCATAGGTCTTAGTAAGACCCTGTGTTTTTAAAATTTCCATGAATATTCCTCCTGCTCATTATTTTCTCTTAACCTTATGCTTCTATGATAACAGACATTTCTTACATATAAGTGAATTTATTTCTTACAATTTTGTAAGAAAGGGAATATGTTGTGAAGTAAGTGCCGTAGGAAAAAACTGCCTTTAATTCCGTGATAAAATTGAAATTTTGGACTGTGAACAGTACGCTAAGAACTAAGGAACAAGGGACAATTGAAAATTGACAATTGACAATGGACAATTGAGAATTAAGTAAGAAGTAAAAGATTAGGTACTGGGTACTGGGTACTAGGTACTAGGTGCTAGGGAAAATATAGAAATATCAAATATCAATTATCAATTAATGTTGAAATTCCTATGGAATTTCTTAAATTTAGAATTTATGGGGGAAGCACGAATTGACAATTGACAATTGACAATGGACAATGAAGGAAGTTTTTCTTACAGAAAAACTAAAATTTTAAAAGACCTAAACATAGAATTTATCTATATTTAGGTCTTTTTCTGTTTTTAATTTTAGTTTTGCATTAGCAAAACATCCATAATTGTCAATTGTCAATTGTCAATTATAAGAATGTTGCGTCGCAACATTCTTATATAGTTCCTTTAAGAAACATTATGGTAAATTCACTGCCTTCCCCCTCCTGGCTTCTAACCTGAATGCTTCCATCTTGCCCTTCTATAATACTCTTTGAGAGCGCAAGTCCTATGCCTACACTGTCACTATTCTTATTTCTCCTACCTTTGTAAAATCTTTCAAATATATGAGGCAAATCTTCCTTTGCTATTCCTGATCCGTTATCACTAATTACCAAGCTGGTATAGATGGGAGTTTCTGATGCTATTATGTTTATTTCTCCGCCCTCTTCAGTGTGCTCTATGCAATTTTTAACTATATTAGTTATACTTTCTGCCGTCCAATTAACGTCATGTTTAAGTTTTACATACCTATTTATATCTACATTTACCCTTTGATTTTTTGATTCCCACTTTACCTTTAATGGCTCCAAGGCCTTATTTACTGTAAGTAAAATAGGATTATATGTTTTTTCAAATTCCACAGCATTAGCTTCAATCTTGGCTATCTTCAATAAATTTTTAATAAGCCACTCCATTCTTTCCAATTGAATTTTACTTTTAATATAGAATTTATTTTTTTCTTCCTCACTTTTTATAGAACCCTCCAAAAAAAGTTCGTTAAAAAGCATAAGAGACGATAGGGGTGTTTTTAATTGATGGGATATATCAGAAATTATTTCCTTTAAAAAATTTTTATCTTTTTTTAGATTTTCTATGCTGTTTTCTAGTCTTACAGACATTTGATTAAACTGATGTGCTAATATATTAAATTCTCCTTCTTTGCCCTCTAATATTTTTACAGTAAAGTCACCCTCTACAACTTTTTCTGCAGCTTTGCTTATAACTTTTATTTTTTTAAAGATATATTTATATTCTCTCATTATTATAATTATGGTAAATACAAAAATCAGTACTATACTAAATAAATTAATTTTTGAGAAAGTACTGTACATGTGATTAATAATAGGCATTTTTTCTAAAGGGGTTCTTATACTGTAGCCATAGCTCTCTAGCATTTTTTCTCCCTTAGCTAATATTTCTTTAGTTGCCCCATTGGTGTAACATCTAATCAAATCTTCCTCCAAATCTGGATGCTTTTGAAGAGCTACACCCACCACTGCAGCATTTTGATTTACTATTTCCCTTGACAAGATCTTTACTTTATTTTCAGTATAAAAATATGTTCCAATTAAAAATATTATATTTAAAGCAATAAGCATTACGGTAATTCTTTTAACTTCATAATTTCTATAAAATTCCCTCATAAAATCCACCCTTTTCATATAATTCATTATTTATATATTTTATTGTTGACTCCACTTATATCCTATCCCTCTAACCGTTACTATAGATTTTATATGGGAATCATTATCCTCTATTTTTTTTCTAAGCCTTTTTATATAAACAGACAAAGTATTGTCATCCACAAATTCTCCCGAAGAATCCCAAAGTTTTTCTAGTATAACTTCCCTCTTTAAGGTTATATTGGGATTCTGAATAAATAAACACAAAAGCTTATATTCTACAGGAGTAAGAAAAATTTCTTTTTCCTCTTTAAACACCTGTGTCTTTAAGGTATGTATTTCTATACCATTTGACTGTATTATATTTGACGATGCTTCAGATTTTTTCTCCACTAATTTTTTATCAGCTGCAAAGTTCTTTCTTCTCATAACTGCCTTTATTCTAGATATCATTTCTCTTAACCTAAAAGGCTTAGTTATATAGTCATCTCCACCCATATCTAATCCCAATACAATATTTACTTCATCATCACAGGCAGTTAAAATATTATAGGCACCTGGCTTTTTTCCCTTATATATTTACATAAATCATATCCATTTCCATCAGGCAAAGTTACATCTAGTAATATTAAATCTATTGGATTTTCCATAAAAATTTTCTTGCTTTCTTTTATAGTATTTCCTACATAAACATTAAAATCTTCATTTTTTAAACTATATTCTATTCCCATAGCTAAAGCTTCATCATCTTCCACTAATAAAATAGTCGCCATTTCAAGCCTCCTCTAAAAAAAAATCAGTTCACCTTTATAATACAAAAGTAAAACTGATTCTTCAACTATTTTAACTTGTTTATATATCTATATATAGTAGTATCTGAAGCCCTTAAGCTTTTAGCCACTTCACTTACTCCACCTTTTAATAAAAATACACCCTTTTCATTTAACTTTTTAACTACTTGCATTTTTTCCTCTAAACTCATTCTTTCTGGTGGTATTGAATATTCCTCCATTACACTATTTATTATGGAACTAATTACATCCTCAACATTTTTATCTAGATTTTCAAATACAGATACTTCCCCAGATTCCTCTGATTCCTTTTCAGTATCTTCCTCTTCTATAAATGCAAAGGCATCTAACATATCTTTTACCTTTATAATATTGGTAATATCCGTATTAATACATATCATTCCTATTAACTTTCCATTATCATCTTTTATAAAATAACTAGAGGATTTCAACGTTTTATTATCTCTAGAGACTCCCTTATAATTACATATATAATTTTTCTCTTTATAACTTCCATCCTTTAATATCTTTAAAACCAAATCTGTAACGGGTCCCCCAACAGTTCTACCACTTATATGCCCATTAGCTATTGCCACTATAGAATTATCTAAATTATTTATATCATGCAAAACCACTTCAGAATTTTTTCCAAGTACTTTTCCCATGAACTCCACTAGTGGTATATATTTTTTTAATTTGTCTCTACTACTCATTACCTTTTCTCCTTAAAACCTTAATCTATAAAAGGGTCATCTTAAGCCCAAAACTTAAAATAACCCAATTTATATCTAACTCTTTATGTTATAAACAGAGCTCTTAGCTTCAGATGAAGTTTTACTCCATCTGAAGGTTAGAGATCGTTATCCAGGGACGTAGCTGCCGTTAACTCGCACTTTGTTAAAAGTGGGAGTGTTACGGCAGGTAGTCATCGGATAAACTATTTTTATGATTTTCCCACCAAAATATCGAATTATGAAATTTCTCTGGAATAACTTGCATAAGAAGCAAAGGAACTATTTAAATTTAATTTTAGAAATTCTTCTTTTAGACAGATAAAATTATCGTAAGCCTGGCAAGGACGCCAGGCTAGCGAACCTGAGGCACGACGCTGAATGTGAGCGTTAGATAATTTTATCTGGCTAAAAGATTAGAATTTCTTAAATTAAATTTATTGTTCCGAGCTTCTATGCAAGTCATGGAAGAGAAATTTCATAATTCCACCGCATTGTACCTTTTTTGAGGTTTAATCTTTTTTATAGCTATATAACATATTTTAAATATCCTTGTATTATGCTATAGCTACTACTTCTATTTCAACTAAAGCATCTTTAGGTAATTTAGCTACTTGGAATGCACTTCTTGCTGGATAATCAGCTGTAAAGAATTGTGCATAAACTTCATTCATTTTACCGAAGTTGTTTATATCGCTTAAGAAAACAGTAGTTTTAACAACTTTGCTTAAGTCACTACCTGCTGCTTCTAATATAGCTTTTACATTTTCTAATGATTGTTTTGTTTGCTCTTCTATAGTAGCTGGCATTTCACCTGTTTTAGGATCTATTGGAAGTTGTCCTGAAGTATATACTAATTCTCCTATTTTTATTCCTTGAGAGTATGGTCCTATAGCACCTGGTGCTGCATTTGTTGAAATAACTGATTTATTCATATTTTTTCCTCCTCGATGATAATTTTTTTTCATGGTACTAATTTTTTTTCACATTAAATTAATTATAATATATATATTTTTGCATTTCAATAGAATTTATATTCCTCTTTTATTATTTTCTTATTAATTTTTAACAATATTTTAGTATAGCAAATTTTATTATTTAAAATTCTATAATTACATTTAGTAACTAGTAAAAAAATTAATATTAAATTAAAAATATAGTTGTAAATATTTCAAATATTTAAACTTCATTTAGCACTTTAAAACTAAGTATTGATATTTTTATTAAAACATTGTAATATATAGTTGAAATTTGCAAATTTAAACTGAAATTTAAATATAACTTAAAACAAAAGATACAGAATGTTCTTCTCTGTTGATTATACCTCTTAGCCTTTGGTTAAGAGATTTTTTTATGGAAAATAATAAATTATTAATTTTTAAATAATTTAGTAAACTATAACTGAGGCAAACAACAAAGATTTTTGCCAATTTTCTATAAAAGTCCATAAAATATAAAATATAAAAATACTTATTAGATAAAAAATTTAAGGGAGGTTTTAAATATGAAGAAAGTTTTTAACGCTAAAGAGTTTTTAAAAGAAATGATTTTACTCCATATTGGACTTATCATAACTGCAGCTGGTACATATTTCTTTCTAGTTCCAAATGATATCGCTGCCGGTGGCGTTAGTGGTCTTGCTATGGTAATTCAACCTTACATTCCAAATTTAAGTATAGGTTTATTGATGACTTTAATGAATTTGGTTTTATTTGTGGTAGGATTTGTATTTATAGATTCTAGTTTTGGAGCCAGATCCGTTTATGCAAGTTTTGCATTTTCCTTAATGGTATGGATTATGGAAAAAACTATGCCTATGTCTAAACCATTCACAGATGATTTATTAATAGAATTATTATTTGGTTCTCTATTATGTGCTGTTGGTATAGCTATAGTTTTTGAACAAAATGCATCTACTGGTGGTACTGATATAGTTGCTAAAATACTTAATAAATATGCTCACATTGAATTAGGAAAAGCTCTTTTAATAGTAGATTTAGTAATAACTATATTAGCTACTTATACTTTTGGAATAAAAAAAGGTATGTACGCTTTATTAGGAGTAATAATTCTTGGCATAATAATAGACGTGGTAATCAGTGGATTAAATGACTACAAAAAGGTAGAAATACTAAGCACTGAAGGAGAAAAAATAAAGAAATTTATAATTGAAGAATTGGATAGAGGTGCTACTCTATATATAGGAAAAGGTGCCTATACCAATGAGGAAAAAGAAATCATAAATACAGTATTAGATAAAAAACAATTTATAAAATTAAAAAAATTTATACATGAAACTGACAGAAAAGCTTTTATAATAACTTACAATGTTCATGAAACCCTTGGTGAAGGATTTAAGAGCTTATCAAACTAAATAATTTCAATAAGTAAAATAGACAAGTTTTCTTGTCTATTTTACTGTATATCCAGTGTTCTCTATGCATTTAATTATCTTTTCCTTAGTAGCTGGACTGTTGTATCCTATTTCTATGGTTCCTCGTGCTAAATCTACTGCCACTTCTTGAACTCCTTCTATTCTGTCTAATGCATTTAATACTTTGGTTTTATCCTGTGAATTCCCTAGACCTGAAACCTCATAATGGCTGTTTTTCATTAATAGCATTCTCCTTTCTTTTCATTTTAAGTGAACTACCACCACTTATAGAAGCTAGCGGCTTCGTGGTCAATCTTTCTAACTAAACAAGTTTACCCACGCCATGAAGGTTATTCCATCCTCTATATTAATTTTTATAGTATAAAAGGCTAATCAGAGCATCTAATTAGCCTTTTATCATGGAACTTAATATATAATAAATGTGTGTACTTTATATAGGTTATTATGCCCACTGTTAAAAAAATTATAACTAGGTACTCATTCTAGGTTCTAGGTTCTAGGTTCTAGGTTCTAGGTTCTAGGTTCTAGGTTCTAGGTTCTAGGTTCTAGGTTCTAGAAATGTTGAAATTCCTGTGAAATTTCAACATTTCTATTTTCTAGTACCTAGCTCCTAGCACCTAGTACCTATATCTTAGTACCTATCTACTAACTAAGAATTATCACTAATTTTTAAAGGATTGAGGACTGTGGACTAGGGATTGGCGACTAAACGAAGGCTACGCCTAAAAAAGATTATAAGCGCTTTTTTATTTATAAATTAAAGATTTTCCATAGCAAAGCGGAGGAAAATCCTCCTTTCGTAGGCCGCCTTCCTCCCATAAGCAATGTACGTATGACCTGAAAAAACTGCCTTTAATGGAGTGATAAAATTGAAATTTTGGACTATTGAACTAGCTTTAGAACTTCTATGTTTTGAAATTTAACTCCCCGTTAAGAAGCCTTCATTGTCTGAGCGAGGAACGAGTGAGTTTGAAGGCTTTAGGGGATTTAAATTTCAAAACATTTAGAAGTTCTTAGCGTATTGTTCACAGTCCAAAATTTCAATTTTATCACGGAATTAAAGGCAGTTTTTTCCTACCGTACTTCCTTAACAATTCTTTAATGCCATTAATGCCATTACATATCCATATGTGCCAAATCCACTGATTTGGCCAATACATGCAGGAGCTATGACAGATTTTCTTCTAAATTCTTCCCTGCTATGTATATTGCTAATGTGAACCTCAACAGTTTTTATATTCACTGCTTTTATGGCATCCATTATAGCTATACTATAGTGAGTATAGGCAGCGGGGTTTATTACTATACCATCATACTTTCCATAGGCCTCTTGTATGAAATTTATAATTTCACCCTCTATATTACTTTGAACCACCTGCACTTCTAAACCTAAATCTTTACCCTGCTCTTCTATATAAGCACATAAATCTTTATAATTAGTATTTCCATATATATTTTTTTCTCTTATGCCTAAAAAATTTATATTAGGTCCATTTATTACTAAAATCTTCATAATAACTCCCCTTTCTTTCAATATAACTTTAACATATTACCATCAAGTGGCAATTTCTAATAACTTAAGAAACTATCTCTAAAATGCCTTTTATAGCTGCTTTCTCATCCTTTGAGTTTTCTAATCTATAGTGGCAACTTTTCATGTAAAGTTCGTATCTCTCATTATATAATGCCTTTAATTTTTCTTTTCCTTCTTTTAATAAAGGTCTATTTTTTATTTCAATATCCTCCATTATTTTTTCTAACGGCCTATCTATAAAAATAACTACACCACTATTTTTCATCATATCTATATTTTCATGTTTTTTTATTATGCCGCCTCCTGTGGCTATTATACAGGGTTTATCATTGCAAACTTCACTTAAAACTTCACTTTCTATTTTTCTAAAACTTTCTTCTCCATTTTTAAATATATCTTGTATACTTTTCTTTTCTCTTTTTTCTATGTATTCATCTAAATCATAAAATTTCATATTTAATTCACTGCTAAGTTTCTTTCCCAAAGTAGTTTTTCCACAGCCTGGCATACCTATTAATATTATGTTCTTTTTCATTTTAAACACCTATTTCCCAACTTATTAATTAACTCAAACTTTCTTAAACTTATATTTATCAAAAACTCTAAAGGAATTTTGTCTTTCATTTTCAACCCTCAACTCAAAATAGCTACTAAAAAATTTTTCTCCTTTTTTCTAAATTTTCAAGTTTACATTTTACCTTTATATTTATAACTGCGAAGGTTGAATAATTAATATATTTAAATCTCTTTATTTAATACAACTTAATGAAATTACATATTTGTTTTTTCACTTTAAATTTAATTTCTATCTATAATTTCTCTTTTAAAACCTCATATATTTCATCAATTAATCCTTCTTCTATCTTTATTTCATTCCATATTTCCTCTGCTGCCACAGCTTGGGCTGCTAGCATGTATAGCCCATTTACATATTTTATTCCTTCTTCTCTGGCATACTTTAGAAATACGGTCTCCTTGGGGTTATATATAAGATCCACTGCCCATTTAAAATTACTTAAAAATTCTCTAGGTACTGGAGATTCCTCTATGTTTGGATACATACCGCAAGGAGTAGTGTTTACTATAATATATTCATCCCTTAATTCATCTTTTAATTGGTTTAAATTTTTATATTCTACTATATTAGCCCTTGGGAAAGTCCCTTTTTTATTCACTGCCTCTCTATTTCTAGTTACAATAGTTATATTATACACCCCTTCTTTTAACAAGCAATAATAAACCATAGAGGCAGCTCCACCACTGCCCAAAATCACAGCATTTTTACCTTCTACATCTATAGACCATTTTTTCAAAACCTTTTTAAATCCAAAATAATCTGTATTATACCCTATGGATTTCCCATTACAAAACTTTACAGTATTTACTGCCCCTATTTCTCTGGCTTCTTTACTTATTTCGTCCACATACTGCATAATATCTACTTTGTAGGGAATTGTAACATTAATTCCTTTAAACCTTAATTTATCCAATTCATTTAAGACTTCTTTAATTTCTTCTTTTTTTAATTCTAAAATTTCGTAATATCCATTTATGGATTTTTCCTTAAATATATGTTCATGTATCTCTGGTGATAAGCTATGTACTAATTTTTCTCCTAAAAGTCCATATAGACTTTTATATTTAATAAAACAATGCTGATATTTTTTACTTTCATCCATTATCCTTTCAAATATTCCCGCAATATATGGAGAAAACTCCTTATTATTAACATAATCTAAATTTTTATTTATAACTTCTTTCTCTCTTTTAGTATCTAAAAAGGGCATATCTTTACTTTTCTTATATAAAGCTATTTTTTTTACTATCTTCATTCTTTTTTCCATAAGTTTAGCTATCTCTTTATCTATATTATCTATCTCATCTCTTAATTCTTGTATATTGTACATAATTTCCTCCCTTGTTTTGGAATTAATCCTACAACTTAATTCATTTCCATCTAAAAAACTCTATTTATAATATCACTTATTTAGGCAATTATCTAAATAATTATAAAATAAAGTACATCAAAAGCGCCCACCCCATACGGAGTGAGCGCTGCCAACATATCATCCTGCTTTTTTTGTTTCTTTTGCTCCTTTTAACGGTAACTATAATAACACCTATATTAATATCTCATAGAAATTTTTATCTTTACCAATTATAATTATATCCTTTAAAAATACTTATGTCAACAATATTTAAAGTTTATTTATCACACTTGCCAAATATCCTGCACCAAATCCATTGTCTATATTTACAACACTAACTCCACTGGCACAACTATTTAGCATAGATAAAAGAGCTGCTAATCCATTAAAACTTGCTCCATATCCTACACTAGTTGGCACTGCTATTATAGGTTTGTCCACCAGTCCTCCAACCACACTAGCTAAGGCACCTTCCATACCAGCAGCTACAATAATAACCTTGGCACCTCTTATTATTTCTAATTTATTAAATAACCTATGAATACCGGCTACACCCACATCTATTATTCTTTCTACTTTATTTCCTAAAAATTCTGCTGTAACCGCTGCTTCTTCTGCCACAGGCATATCTGAAGTTCCTGCAGTAACCACCGCTATGTATGTATCCTTTTTAGGTATTTCTCTTTTTTCTATGGTTATTATTTTAGCCATGCTATTGTATTTAGCCTCACCGCAAACTTCCTTCACTGCCCTAAACATTTCCTCAGTGGCACGAGTAGCTAATATATTGTTATTTTTAGTATTCATAAATTCTACTATACCCCTTACCTGTTCCACAGTCTTTCCTGCACAGTATATAACCTCAGGGTATCCTACTCTTATTTCTCTATGGTTATCTATATTGGCATATCCTAGATCTTTAAAAGGAAGTTCCTTTAAATTATCTAATGCCTCTTCTACTTCACAATGACCATTTTTTACATTTTCAAGTAATTCTCTTATTTCATTTTCATTCATGAAATAACTTCCTTCCTCTACTATTTTTTCAATTCCAATCCGCTCATTCGGTATCCTTTTACATCTAAGGTTACGTATTTAAATCCGTATTCTTTAAGTTTATCACCTATAACATCTAAAAGTTCTTCTTCCAATATATTTTTAAAGTCATTTTTATCTACTTCTATTCTAGCTAAATCACCATGACATCTAACTCTTACAGCCTTAAATCCAATATTCATAAGATATTTTTCTGATTTCTCTATTTTCTTAAGATCCTCTATTTTTATATAACTTTCATAAGGAATTCTTGAAAGTAAACAAGCATAAGCTGGCTTTTTCCAAGTGGATAAACCTAGTTCTTTTGATAAATCCCTTATGTGCCTTTTGTTAAATTCCATATACATAAGAGGGCTTTTTATACCCAATTCCTTTAAAGCCTTCATTCCAGGTCTGTAGTCTTTTGTGTCATCATAATTTGTACCATCTACAACATGTTTATATCCTTCTTCAGAGGCGAGTTTTTTTATGGCAGAAAATACTTGTTTTTTACATAAATAACATCTATCTATAGGATTATTCTTTATTTCATCCATTATAGGAATATTTATAAATTTATGCTTTACCTTTAACTTTTTTGCAAAATCTTTTCCTTCTTTAATTTCCCACCTAGGAATATATGGT
Organism: Haloimpatiens lingqiaonensis; assembly: GCF_901447495.1. Taxonomy (GTDB): domain Bacteria; phylum Bacillota; class Clostridia; order Clostridiales; family Clostridiaceae; genus Haloimpatiens; species Haloimpatiens lingqiaonensis. The sequence goes on along the minus strand of NZ_CABDWS010000004.1, from coordinate 31,618 downwards.
GTGTCTATAGTAACTGCCAAAACATTATCACCCAAAGCATCAATACATGCCTTCAATAAAAAAGTACTATCCACTCCTCCTGAAAAAGCCACCACACAACTATCTAATGTTTTAATATATTCCAAAAGCTTTAAGTACTTTTCTTGTAAAGAATTTTCCACCTGCTATCGCCCCTTTACTTTATGCTATTGTAAACTTCCCTAAGTACTTTTCTTATTGGCACATTATATTCTAATGCAGCCTTTTTACAGTCATCATATTCAGCTTTTACCTTAACATCCTCTTCATCTACATAGGCCTTCTTAACTCTAATATCCCCATAAGAAGTTTTTACCACAGAAAAATCCCTCTTTAGTACATCTCTAACCATGCTGCACTCTCTAACTCCTAATGTAGAGGTTTCCTTGAATAATATCTTTTTAAGTTCTTCCTTATTATCCTTATGACAAAGTACACTTAACTTTACCCCAGGACGACCTTTTTTCATCATTATAGAAGTAATAAACACATCCAAAGCTCCCTGTTTAAAGAGCTTATGGTATACATAATCATAAATTTCTGGATTCATATCGTCTATATTACATTCTAATATAAAGCAGTTTTCTTTAAAATAAAACTCCTGCTTTTTCTCTACCCTTCCTAAATAAACCCTAAGCAAATTAGGAATCTCCGTATCCCTATTCCCTACTCCATAGCCTATAGCCTCTACAATAAATTCTTTTTCCTCAGTAAATTTGCTAACCATGGTCTTCAATATAGCTGCCCCCGTTGGAGTAGTAGTTTCAAAAGGCACTGCCCCCATCTTTACAGGCACTCCTTTTAAAACCTCCATAACAGCTGGAGCTGGTACAGGTATTACCCCATGGGCGCACTTTACAAATCCTCCACCTAACTGCACTGGAGAGCATAAGATTTTATCCACATTTAAATATTGGAAGCATATGGCTGCTCCAACTATATCCACTATAGAGTCTACAGCACCAACTTCATGAAAATGCACTTGGTATAAATCCTTATTGTGCACTTTTCCTTCTGCTTCTGCCAGCTTTCTAAATATACTTAAACTTATAACCTTAACACTTTCTTCTAGTAAGCTTTCATTTATTATCTTCTCTATATCTTTAAAACTTCTGTGATGATGCTCTCCGTGGTGGTGCTCCTCATTATGGTGATATCCATGTTCTAATTTATTTAAAATAACATCTACTTTGGTGCCACTTATTCCTTTTCTTTCATCTTTTTTTATTTCTATACTGAATTCCTCATTTATACTTAATTTATTAAGTTCATTAATTAAATAATTCTCATCCACGCCTAAATCTATCATGGCACCTAGGTTCATATCTCCGCTAATACCTGAAAAACAATCATAATATAATACCTTCATCTTTTATCTCCTAACTGTTAAATATCATATTAATAATATAGCATAAGAATGCTTTTCAGTATAACAACTTTTTATACAAAAAAACTAAAATAAAACCATAGTATCATCAACTATTTTGAAAAATCCCTTATAGCTTTTCACTTTATTTTCTTTTATATCTATTACATTAATTTTCTGCTCATTCCACATGCTATCTTCACAAGCTATTATATATCTATCCTCTACAAGCTCCTTCATTTTTCCTAATTTATGTGGATAAGTATATTCCACCTTACCTCTTAATAACTCTTTTACGCAATAAGTTTCATTATCCATATACTTATAAGCAATTATATTTTTATTTTTTCCTGCTAAACTATATTTTATATCTACGTTATCCTCAATGTGCTCTATACTTTCTGCACTTTCCTCGTATTTATTATCCATTTTTATATTATACATGGTCTTTTTCATAGTCTTTCTGTCTAAAAAAGTTACTATTTCCTCATTAGGTTTTTCAAAATCCTTTATGGCAAAATATATATTGTCCTTGTCGATCCCTGAAAATATTTCGTAACCCTCAAAACCCTTATAAGCTATACTATTAAAAGTCAATTCTTCTTTTCCTTCTTTTACTTCTTGAATAAATTTTTCCACAGTAGTATATTGCAAATGGTCGTTAAGATAAAACTCATCTTCAATATTTTCTATATCATCAGCTTTTATATATTTATACTTTTTCTTATAATAAGTATTATATATATCTTCTATTGTCCCTGGATCTAAATAATTTTCCTCATAAACAATACATTTTTCTCCTGCTAATTCCGTTCTAAAGAAAACTTGGCTAAATCCTCTTAAAAAATCTTTATCCTTTATTTCCCATTGTTCTCCTGAGTTTATATTAAACATATATCCCTTTTGATACCCATATTGTTCTTCACTATCTTTTAATTCTAATTGCTGTCCTATACTCATAACATTTGGTTCACTTGCAAAAACACATATATACTGATGGTTTATCATCTCAAATTCCATATCAGAATATTGTTTTTCCAAGTAAAAATTAAATAAAGTATACTCCTTGCCTAGTCCCTCTAAATCAACTCTATACAAAGTATATAGATCTCTATTCTTTTCCCTGTCCCTTGTTACATAGTATATACAGTCCTCACCCTCAATGAACTTATTATAAACTACTCCTTTGTATAAACTATGCGAATTACTTGTTAGTCTTCTTAATTTTTTAGTTTCCAAATCATAACCATAATATCCAAACACCCTGTGATCTGGAAACATATGACCTACCTTTTTTATTTTCTCAAAAATTATTTTATCACTCACCCTCTCTATTGGATTGAATATTACATCACCATTATTTCTCATATCCAATATATCCATATATACCCTCCTAAAATTTATTTATACCTATAGTTCTATCCATTTTGTGGATATTTTAAACATTAGGTTAATATTTCATAGCCTTCTCTTGTAACTAGCACTGTGTGCTCCCATTGAGCTGAAAGTTTTCTATCCTTAGTAAGCACTGTCCAACCGTCTTTTAAAACATCGTACTCATAAGTTCCCTGGTTAATCATAGGCTCAATGGTAAATACCATACCTGGGAATAAAACCATATCCCTTCCTCTTTCACCACAATGAGCCACAAAAGGGTCCTCGTGGAAATCTAATCCTATACCGTGTCCACCATAATCTCTTATTACAGAATATCCATTTTTCTCTGCATGCTTTTGCACCGAATATCCAATATCCCCCAAGGTAGCAAAAGGTTTAACCTCCTTTATACCCTCATATAAACACTCCTTAGCCACCTTCACTAATCTTTTTGCCTCTTCACTGCCTTCACCAATTATATACATTCTGCTAGAATCAGAATAATACCCGTCTAATATAGTGGTTACATCTACATTTACTATGTCACCATTCTTTAAAACTGTTTCTTCATTAGGTATACCATGACAAACCACTTCATTTATAGAAATACACACACTTTTAGGATATCCCATATAATTAAGAGGCGCTGGTATTCCGCCATGTTCTACAGTAAACTGATGCACCCAATTATTCACCTCTTCAGTAGTAACCCCTTCTTTTATTTTTTCTCCTACCATATCCAATATAGCCTTGGTAAGTCTACCACTTTTTCTTATACCTTCTATTTCTAAATCTGTTTTTATCATATCTCTATCAGGCACTATATGCCCCTCTGCCGCTAAAGCTTCTAATCTCATATCTAAATCCAAATGACAATCCTTATATTTTTTTCCACTTCCACACCAACATAATTTGTTCCAAAATTCTTTTTTCAAAAAAACACCTCCAACTTTTTTATCACTATTAACTATTAATAATTAATTATTAATTTCCACCATATCTCTATTATACACCAATTAATAACTTTTCGTTAAAAATACTATTCCTTCGTTGCAAATGTACTTTATAAAATGTTATAAATATATTATGCCTTGATATATCTTGTATTTATTATTAACTCAATTTCCAAAATTTTAAATTACTATTATTTTATAATTTACATATAATCATAAATAAAAAACATAAAAATTAAATAAAAAATAACTTATATATTATATTTATTTTTTTCAAAGAAAGGAAGAATTACATGGACAAATCTAAACAATTGGGTACAGAAAGTATTGGAAAATTATTAGTTAAATTTTCCATACCCGCTATTATTGGTATGCTGGTAAATGCTCTATACAGCATAGTTGATAGAGCCTATATAGGACATATAGACAAAATAGGTACCGATGCCCTTTCTGGGCTAACTAGCACCATGCCCATATCCACAACCATAATGGCCTTTGGAATGTTAGTGGGCATAGGTACTTCAGCTCTTATTTCTATAAAGCTAGGAGAAAAAAAGAAAGAAGAAGCAGAAAGAATACTGGGCAATGCAGTATTTCTTGATGGATTAATATCCTTAATAATAGGTATTTTAGGAATTATATTTCTTGATAAACTATTAATACTATTTGGAGCTGGAAAAGAAAGCATTCCTTATGCTAAAACATATATAACCATAATACTTTTAGGTGCTCCTCTGCAAAATATAGGCTTTGGTATAAACAACAGCATTCGAGCAGAAGGAAATCCTAAGATGGCAATGCTTACAATGATATTTGGAGCCCTTATAAATATTATTCTTGATCCAATATTTATATTCTTATTTGGCATGGGAATTAAAGGTGCTGCCATTGCCACAGTAATTTCTGAAACCTTTAATACTATATGGGTTATGTATTATTTTACAAGCAAAAGAAGTGGAAGTATTTTAAAAGTAAAAAAAGAAAACTTAAAACTAGATTTAAAAATTGTAAAATCAATATTCGCTATAGGTATGTCCCCTTTTGCAATGCAAATAGCTGCCAGCGTAGTAGTAGTCTTATACAACCGTGGCCTTTATACTTACGGTGGAAATAAAGCTGTAGCTGCCATGGGTATAATAAATAGTATATCAATGCTTATTTTTATGCCTATGTTTGGAATAAATCAAGGTGTTCAGCCTATTATTGGCTATAATTATGGAGCTAAAAATTACAAAAGAGTTAAAAGGGCATTAAAATTAGCCATATTAGCTGCCACTATCATAGCTACCCTTGGCTTTTTATGTGTTCAAATATTCCCTAAAACATTAATAAGTTTATTTACAACAAAGGACATAGAACTTTTAAATATAGGGACTCGTGGTCTTAGAATAGATTTGATTTTCCTACCTATAATAGGTATGCAAATTGTAGGTTCTAACTATTTCCAAGCCATAGGTCAGGCTAAGACTGCTATGTTACTAAGTCTTCTTAGACAAGTGGTTATTCTAATTCCACTTATATTAATACTTCCTAATTTATTTAAATTAGACGGCCTTTGGATGTCACAACCTTGCGCAGACGTAATTTCCTTTATTCTTACAGCAATTTTCCTATTCAGAAGCATCAAAGAACTAAAATAGGAAAATTGTGACGGAAGTGGCATAAGAAAAATCTGCTTTTAATTCCGTGATAAAATTGAAATTTTGGACTGTGAACAGTACGCTAAGAACTTCTAAATGTTTTGAAATTTAAAGCCCCTAAAGCCTTCAAACTCACTCGTGCCTCGCTCAAGCAATGAAGGCTTCTTAACGGGGCTTTAAATTTCAAAACAAAGAAGTTCTAAAACTAGTTCAATAGTCCCAAATTTCAATTTTATCACTCCATTAAAAGCAGATTTTTCAGGGTATGTGTATATCGTCACGGTGAGGGACCAGCCTACTGGCGATAGCCAGGCTAAATATATAAATATCAGATATTAAATATCAAATATCAATTAATGTGGATTTTCTTCATTTTATTCAGAAAATCTTTAAGTTATAAAAAAGAAAGAGCTTATAATATTTTTAGGCGGAGCCGTTCTTTTAGTATGCAATCTCCAAATAATTTAGTGTAATTCTTAATTTTTAGGTACTAGGTTCTAGGTTCTAGGTACTAGGGAAGGATAAAACTCCTGAAGAAGTTTTAAAAAAATATAAATTCAAGAAATTCCATAGGAATTTCAACATTATTTGATATTTGATATTTGATATTTGATATTTATTATTTAATATATGTAGTTTGCCTATCTCCAATAAAAGATTTTTTAAGCCTTAAAGAAAAGATATAACCACTTCATTTAATGAATCAGTTATACCTTTTCCCACTATACCATTGCTTATATTCAATTAAAGATTTTCCGTAACGCAGTGTAGGAAAATCCTCCTTTCCTAGCACCTAGTACCCAATCTTTTACTTCTTACTTAATTATCAATTGTCCATTGTCAATTGTCAATTTTCAATTGTCCCTTAGTTCTTGGCGTATTGTTCACAGTCCAAAATTTCACATTTATCACGGAATTAAAAGCAGATTTTTCCTATAGCACTTACTTCACAATCTATTCTATTTGTTCATTTTAAGTGTGTCTGCTATGGCAGCTATGTTTCCTAATGAAGATAGGGTTTCATTTGGAAGTATAAGCTTGTTAGCAGGGTTTTTAGCCATTTCTTGAAGAGCCTCCACTTGTTTAAGTGCAATTACTCTTTCATCAGTACCAGATTCGATGATAGCTGCATTGACTCTTCTTACAGCTTCTGCTTGAGCCTCTGCTATAGCTCTTATAGCCTCTGCCTTACCTTGTGCTTCTAAAAGTTGAGATTCTTTAAGACCTTCTGCACGTCTTATATTAGCTTCTTTCTCAGCTTCTGCTCCAAGTATTCTAGCTTGCTTTTCTCCTTGTGCCTTTTCTATTTGGCTTTGTTTTTGTCCTTCTGCTTGTAAAATTGTAGCTCTCTTATCTCTTTCTGCTTTCATTTGTTTTTCCATAGCATTTTGAATTTCTGCTGGTGGTATTATATTCTTAATTTCTACTGAAAGTATTTTTATACCATAAGCATCTGTTATTTCATCTACTATTTGTAGAAGTTTATTATTGATTCTATCTCTTCCAGATAAAACTTCATCTAAACTCATATCTCCAACTATGTTTCTCATATTTGTAATAGTTGAATAAACTATACCTGATTTATAATCTTCTATATTGTAAACTGCATCCTTTGCATTTAAAACTTTATAAAAAATAACATTATCTATAGATATATTTACGTTATCTTTAGTTATAACTGTTTGAGGTTGTATATCTAATATTTGTTGCTTTGTAGATATTTTCTTTCTTACATAGTCTGCAAATGGGATTACTAAATGCCAACCTGGTTCTAATATCCTATGAAATTGTCCAAATCTTTCAACCAAAAATACATAACCAGTATTTACAACCTTTATAGAACTCAATAATGTACTTATAACTATAAATAATATAATTATTGTTATAATTTTTCCTGCCATAACTTAAACACTCCTTTTTATATTTTTTTTAATATTGGATTGAGATCATCTTAATAATTATTCTTCCGAAGGTTTTTTTATCTTTTGTATTATAAGTTTATTGCCTTCAATTCCTATTATTTTTAATTTATCACCCCTTTTAATATATTCTCCTTTGTTTTCAACAGTCCAATATATACCATCTAATTTCAAATTTCCTCTAGCTTCTATATCATTTTCAGCTAATAGTTCTCTTCCTATATATCCTTCTTCCATAGTTTTTGTTTTAGGTACAGTTTTTTTGATATTCTTTTTTATAATTGGATAACCTGTGCCCATAAATAAAGCACTGACTACTATAAATACTATGAGCTGGGTAGAAAAAGATAATCCTAATGTTAAACATATTATGGCTGCTATAGCTCCTGCGGTAAACCAAACAAATAAAAATGCACTAGTTAATATATCTATTAGCAGCGTTCCAATTCCAACTATAAGCCATATAACCAGTAAAAACCAATCCATAAAATTCAACCCCTTTCATAAATTATTTTTAAATACCCCTAAGTAAAGTTTCAATATTAATAACTCAACTTTCGCATATAAATTTTAAGTTCTACACTATACAAGGTAAGGAGTAAGAAGTAAAAAATATTACTTACCTACAAATGTTATATTTTAGCACCTAGTACCTAGCACCTAGTACCTAACCTAAGTATTACTTAACTGCAAATTTTATATTTTTATTTTATAACTGTGAAAGTTGAATTAATAATTATTAAATGTAAAATTAACACTTATTTCATAAAATATATATTCTATATTGTTAATTTATATCCTCTAATATATTATGTTATATTAAAATTTATGACATTTATTTAGGAGTATTTCTGCTAAACTTTGATTTATTCATATTATACAGTATGAAACAAAAGATTAAAAGTTTATTCACATTTGATTAAACGTTAATTATTACTATTTAAAGCGTTTTTAATAATTGTACCTATGTTTTGCTTATGTTTTCTAATGTTTTTATCAATTATACTAAACATTAAGTGATTAACCAACTTTCACTCATAAACTTTGAGCTTTACATTATTTTCTTAAATTTAAAATATTAAAACCTCAAAGGAGTTTTTTCCTTCATTTAGTAGGCCATCTCCACCCACAAAGCAAGTACTCTTTAACTGAAAAATCTGCTTTTAATGAAGTGATAAATGTGAAATTTTAGACTATTGAACTAGCCTTAGAACTTCTTTATTTGTCCATTTAAAGCACCGTTAAGAAGTTTTCATTGCCTGAGCGAGGCACGAGTGAGTTTGAAAACTTTAGGGGCTTTAAATGGACAAATATTAGAAGTTCTTGGCGTATTGTTCACAGTCCAAAATTTCACATTTATCACGGAATTAAAAGCAGATTTTTCCTACCGCCTTAATTCTCAATTCTCAACTCTCACCTAGTCTACCAACTTTAATATAAATATGTAGGTAACTTTTTCTTATGTACCATTACATGTTATAATTATAGAAGAATTGATGAAAATACTTATTAAAGTGAAAATAATATTTACTTATAGAATTGGAGTGAGTTCAATGTGCAATGGATTTATAAAATTATCCACCGCCTGCCCTATAACCAATGTAGGCGATACAGATTTTAACTTAAAAAATATAAAATCGTGTATAGATAAAGCTTTAGAAGATAACTCTAAAATTGTAGTTTTCCCTGAGCTTTCAATAACCTCATATACTTGTGCTGATTTATTTAATCAAAAAAAATTACTAATTAAAAGTGAAGAAGCTATAGAAAACCTATGCTTATTTTCAAAGGATAAAGATATATTAATAGCTGTTGGAGCTCCACTATACTATAATTCATGCCTATATAATTGCGCATACATTATATTTAAAGGAGAAGTTCTAGGTATAGTTCCTAAAAGCTACATACCTAATTACTCGGAGTTTTATGAAAAAAGATGGTTTTCTGAGGGACTTGGAATAATAAATAAACATGTTAACTTAAAATTTCAAAATGAAATTCCCTTTGGAACAAATTTAATTTTTACTTGTGGAGATTTAAAATTTGCAGTAGAAGTTTGTGAAGACCTTTGGGTTACAATACCTCCTAGCAGCTATTTAAGTCTGCTTGGCGCTAATATTATAGGAAATCTTTCCTCTTCTAATGAATTGGTTAGCAAAGCTTCCTATAGAAAAAATTTAATTTCCAATCAAAGCGCTCGCTGCATGTGTGCCTATGCCTATGCATCCTCTGGAGTGTTTGAATCCTCTACAGATTTAGTTTTCGGAGGCCATCTTTTAATAGGTGAAAATGGAAATATCCTAAAAGAAAATAATAGATTCAATAGAGAAAATGAAATTATAACTTCTATAGTAGATCTAGACAGGTTAATAGCTGAAAGACTTAAAAATATATCCTTTAGAGATGGAATTAAATTATGTCCCTTTGATGCTTTAGAAATTCCTTTCCAATTTTCAAATTTAAATTTAGGTGAATTTACAAGGTACATAGATAAGCATCCTTTTGTACCTAAAAACATTGATGAAAGAAGTCTAAGATGTAGTGAAATTTTTAATATTCAAACTGCTGCCTTAGCTAAAAGATTAGCTCATACTAACTTAAAAAAAGCTGTAGTAGGTATTTCTGGCGGCTTAGACTCTACTTTAGCCCTTTTAGTTGTATTAAAGACTTTCCGTCTTCTAGGAATTCCAAGTGAAAACATAATAACTATTACTATGCCTGGCTTCGGAACTACAGATAGAACCTATAACAATGCAGTATCTCTTTGCAAAAAGCTGAAAACAGATTTTAGAGAAATTAATATAGTGGATGCTTGTGTACAGCATTTCAAAGATATAAATCACCCTGTAGAAAATCACGATGTAACCTATGAAAATGTTCAAGCAAGAGAACGAACTCAAATACTTATGGACATTGCCAATAAAGAAGGCGGATTACTAATAGGTACTGGAGATTTATCTGAATTGGCTTTAGGCTGGTGCACATATAATGGTGATCATATGTCCATGTATTCTGTAAACTGCTCTGTGCCTAAAACACTGGTTAGATATTTAGTAAGATATGTAGCAGAAAAGGAAGTACCTGAGGATATATCTAATATACTTATTGATATACTAGAAACTCCTGTAAGTCCTGAACTGCTTCCTAAGGATAAAAATGGTGAAATAACTCAAAAAACAGAGGATATAGTAGGTCCTTATGAGCTTCATGATTTCTTCCTATATCATTTCATCAAAACAGGAACTACTAAAGAAAAATTGCTATTCCTTGCGGAAAATGCATTTAAAGAAGATTATGATAAAGAAACTATAGATATGTGGCTAGAAAAATTCATAAAAAGATTTTTCACTCAACAATTTAAGCGTTCTGCCCTACCTGATGGTCCAAAGGTAGGTTCCATAAGCCTTTCACCTCGAGGCGATTGGAGAATGCCATCCGACGCCAGCTTTAACAGCTTTCTATAACTATTAGTTAACCCTTAAAACTTATAAAACCACCCTTGCCTTTTCCACTGAACCATAACTGGAAAAGGCAAATTTCTTTACCCACCTATCACTCTAGCTTCCCTAATCTCTAGCCAACTAGCCCACTAATTTCTGGCACTCTAGCACTCTGGCCAACTAGCCCACTAAATTCTAGCACTCTAGCACTCTAGCCAACTAGCCCTCTAATTTCTGGCCCTCTAGCACTCTGGCCAACTAGCCCTCTAATTTCTGGCCCTCTAGCCCTCTAGCCAACTAGCCCTCTAATTTCTGGCACTCTAGCACTCTGGCCAACTAGCCCACTAAATTCTAGCACTCTAGCACTCTAGCCAACTAGCCCACTATTTATACAGGTCTACCACCAACCCAGTTATCTCATCAATAGTACTAGCTATATTTAAATTTTCAATTTGCTCATTCAAAATAGCATTAGTAATTTCCTCCAACTTCATATCCACCGTTTCCACAGTTATAAAATATTGAGTTTGCCAAAAGCTTATGTCCTTTTCTACCTTATACATATGTGATAACACTGATTGTAAATATTCCTTTATAAGATTTTTATAAGCCTTCACATCTCTATAAGATTTAGTAATGGCCAATCTATTCCCTTTTTTCTTTATATTATCAAGTAGTTCTTTCATTTCCTTTTGGGATTTTTGCTGCCTTGCAAAATTAAAATTTTGTGAAAAATCCTTTTTACTTTTAATCTCGTGTTTTTCTTGTGAAATTCCTACATTTCTTCCTACTCTATTTATCTCCACAATTTCACCTCTATTCTAATATATTCAACTTTCACAGATATAAAACTACAATCCTTCTCTAAATAATATTCGTATTAAACATAAGTTTCTTCACTTACTAAATTGATTATTCAACTTTCTTAGTTATAAACAGAGCTCTTAGCTTCAGATGGATGAGTTTTTACTCCAACTGAAGCTAAGAAATCGTTATCCAGGGACTTAGCTGCCGTTATCTCCCACTTTGTTAGAAGTGGGAGTGTTACGACAGGGAGTCATCGGATAAAATTTATATGCGAAAGTTGAGTTATTTAAAAATAAATTAAACTTCTAATCATTTGCACATATAAAAACTGCAAGGTATAATTAATTCTGTGAGGTGAATTTTATGAAAAAACTTTTAACCATGTATTGGACCTTTTTCAAAATAGGCGCCTTTACCTTTGGCGGGGGCTATGCAATGATTCCCCTTATAGAGGCTGAAGTTGTCACTAGACGAAATTGGATCTCAAAAGAAGAATTTGTAGATATAATTGTAATTTCTCAATCCTTTCCAGGGGCTCTTGCAGTAAACTGCTCCACCTTTATAGGATATAAACTAGGCGGTCTCATGGGAGCAATACTTGCTTTACTTGGGGTCATAATGCCTTCATTTTTTATTATACTTGTAGTGGCTGCCCTATTTGTGGAATTTAGAAACAACTACATAATTGATTTAATTTTCAAGGGTATAGGTGCTGCTGTACCAATCCTAATATTAGTGGCCATAACCAGTCTGTTCAAGTCAGTAAAAAAAACCTACATAAATTATATAATTATAATATTATCCATTATTGCCATAGCTGTATTTAAAGTAAGCCCTATATGGGTGGTAATATGTTCTGCACTATACGGCATAATTTTCTTAAGAAAGCAGGTGGAATAATGAGATTATTAATAGACATATTCTTAACTTTTTTAAAGATAGGTGCTTTTAGTTTTGGCGGTGGATACGCCATGCTTCCATTGATTCAAAAGGAAATAGTTGAAAACCATCATTGGATTAATTTTGATACATTTAAAGATATAATAGGCGTATCTCAAATGACTCCAGGTCCTATAGCAATCAATTCCGCCACCTTTGTAGGGTACAAAGTAGCTGGAATAAAGGGAAGTTTTTTTGGAACATTAGGTGTTATAACTTTTTCTTTTATATTAGTCACCATAGCCACTCATTATGCTATGAAGTTTAAAGATTCCGCTCTATTAAAGTCAGCCCTTTTAGGTATGCGTCCTGCTTTAGTTGGGCTTATAATCGCAGCATTTATCCAACTAGGCAAGGATTCTTACGTTGAAATACGAGCTATTTTAATTGGAATTATAATAGCTGTTTTATCTTTTAAAACAAAAATTCATCCAATTTTGATTATAGTAATTTCAGGAATACTAGGCGTAATTCTCTATGGAATATAAGAATAATTGTGACGTTGTCACAATTTTCAGTGGGCCAAAATTAGTGGGCTAGTGGACTAGTGGGCTAGTGGGCTAGTAAAAGATAGCTAACATAATTTCACGTTGTGAAATTGTGTTAGCTATCTTTTAGGCTTAAATTAAATCTTTTATTGGCGACAGCCAGACTAAATATATAAATATTAAATATCAAATATCAAATAATGTGGATTTTCTTCATTTTACTCAGAAAATCTTTAATTTATAAAAAAGAAAGGGCTAGTCAGCCCGCAGACCGATAGATTGCAAAAATAGTTATACTTTCACTTATCCCATAGAACCTTAATAACTTTAATAAATAATTTTCAATTGCATTTCTATTTTAAGTTTTCACGAAAAGTAGGTTACCCCAACCATCTTCTATAATAAATCTTTCATTATAAATCAGCGGGCTACGCAAAAAAAACTTTCTAAATGCTAAACTTCTGACTTTTTACCTATTACTTAATTCATGCTTCCTCCACAAATTCTAATTTAAGAAATTCCATAGGAATTTCAACATTAATTGATATTTGATATTTAATATTTGATATTTAATATTTCTATATTCTCGCTGGCTATGGCCAATAAAAGATTTTTTAAACCTAAAAGAAAAGATATAACTACCTTGTTTGATAAAACAGTTATATCTTTTCTTACTATACCCTTATTCATATTCAATTAAAGATTTTCCGTAACGCAGTGGAGGAAAATCCTCATTCACTAGCCAACTAGTCCACTGGCACACTGGCACACTTAAGTCATAAATTGCGGCACTTATGCCGCAATTTATGCTTATGCTGCTTGTTCTTCTGTTTTGTTTTCGTGTTGTGGTCTGTTGTATTTCTTCATAAATACTACCAACAACATTACTGATGCTATTGTATATATAACTGCTGTAACATAGTAAGCTTTTGAATATCCGTTTGGTTGTAAGAACAAGAATTGTTTTCCAAATATTCCAGCTACTACTTGTGCGATACCTTGCGCTACATATATAACCGCATTATAAACCGGTCTAGCTTCTTTAGTTACAAATTCCATTGGTAGAGCCTGTTGTACTGGCTGAGATGCATTCATGAATCCTGATCTCAAGAATAAACCAGTTCCTACTGCCATTACCATATGACTTCCAAATGCTGCTCCATTTGCTATAAGCAACATAAATGGTATTGATATTAATGCTAGTCCACCTAGAGACACAACTCTTCCCATTTTCTTAACAATCCATGGTGATACAAATATAAATATTACCATTGCAAAATATTGATAAGAAATAAGTGATGAAATAGTTGCTCTATCTATTCCCATTCTGCTTAAGAATACTGAGAAGTAAGGAGTTATTAATGATGCTCCAAGTCTTATTAAGAATGAGAAAAGTACAAATAATATAATATATTTATTTAAGAATGCTTTCCAATTCATTTTTTCTTTTGTTTCCTTCTTGACTTTCTTATAGTCTTGAGGAACTTCTTTTATTAATAATATTGGTATAAGTGATATTGCTGCTACTATTGCATATATTAATAAAGCATCTTTATGAGCTCCAACATATGCCTGTAATTGTGTAGGATTAAATTCAGCTATTTTTTCTGTTAGTGCTTTTGCCTCTCCGTATCCTACTCCTAATCTAGAAGCAAATCTATTAGCAATTAATTTTCCACCTGACCATGTTCCAACAACCATACCTGCTATGTTTGTCCATAGTGTTGTTGAAAATATTTTTTCTCTATTTTCTTCTGTAGTATAACAGCTTAAGAATGGTGATAATATAGCATCAAACATACATACACCTATCATTATTATTGATGCCGCTATAGCTACTAGCATAACTGAACTTGACTTAGTTATTAAGAATGTACCACCTATAAAAGCTATAGGTGAAAATGCTAAAACTTTTTTGTATCCCAATTTAGGTACTATTAATAATAGGGCTGCTCCACCGTAGAAGCCTATTCCCATTATTATTGACATACTAGCAGCTATTCCCTTTGTAGCTGCAGATGCGTCAAGGAATGTAACCATTGTATCAAGAGCTACTCCACCTAGAATTCCCATAAATATGTAGGATATTATAAACATCCAACTATTAAAACTAGATCTTTTTCCCATTTCCATGTTTTTGCTCCCCCCCGATTAATCTTAACGATTAAAATCTTAAAAACATTTATATATTTAATTTTTCATATTAAAGGATTTATTGTAATAATTTCAACTGCATAATATTTGGTTTCATAATTCCATGTTAGGCCTAAATGTGAATCCTGAAATCAATTACAATATAATATATTTTGTTTAGAAAAGCAACACTTTGTCAAATAGTAGCATAATTGATTTTACAAAGTTAGACACATGCTTTTTTCTAAAAATATTTTAATATTGAATAAAAGTTTAACAACTATTATCCGTTGGTGGCATATATATAAAAGATATTGTTTTCCTTATAAAAACACACCTCCTACACAAACTCAGTAAATCCAAAGCAAACTTTCTTAAATCTTTAACGATAATTCCACAAAAATAAGTGCTTTACTATTGAATTATACAAATTCACCTATTGCAAATTTGTTATTTTTTTTCGAATTTATTACAACTTTTTTACAAGAAATATTAACTTATATAAAAAATTTTAAAAAAACTTTGTTGTTTTTAATTCATTTATATATTTTTTTAACAGTAATAAGCAAAACTCATACCTTATTCTTACAATTTTTTATGCTTAATAAGCAAATTTAAGAATATTGTGACGCTGTCACAATTTTCAGTGGGCTAGTGTGCTAGAGGACCAGAGGGCTAGAGAAGGATAACATAATTTGACAACGCGAAATTATGTTATCTTTCTTTTTGGACTTAGCTTAAATCTTTTATTGGCGATAGCCAGACTAAATATATAAATATCAGATATCAAATATCAAATATCAAATATCAAATATCAAATATCAAATATCAAATATCAAATAATGTGGATTTTCTTCATTTTATTCAGAAAATCTTTAATTTATAAATAAAAAAGCGCTTATAATCTTTTAGGCGGAGCCTTTCGAAAAGTTATATGATACTTATTAAAATAAAATAGTAATTAAAATTCCATTCATTTTGCCGTAAGGCATTTGTTTGTATAAATCTTTCATTATAAATCAGCGGGCTACGCCAAAATAATTTTTTAAGTGCTCAACTTTTTACTTCTTACCTCTTACTTAATTCTCAATTGTCCATTGTCACTTCTTACTTCCTCCACTAATTCTAATTTAAGAAATTCCATAGGAATTTCAACATTAATTGATATTTGATATTTGATATTTAATATTTCTATATTTTCGCTGGCTACCGCCAATAAAAGATTTTTTAAGCCCTTAAAAGAAAAGATATAACTACTTCATTTAATAAATCAGTTATATCTTTTCCCACTATACCATTGTTTATATTCAATTAAAGATTTTCCATAGCAAAGCGGCGGAAAATCATCCTTTAGTAGGCCGTTCTCTCCCGTGACGATATATGCATGAACTGAAAAATCTGATTTTAATGGAGTGATAAATGTGAAATTTAGGACTATTGAACTAGCCTTAGAACTTCTTTATTTGTCCATTTAAAGCACCGTTAAGAAGTTTTCATTGCCTGAGCGAGGCACGAGTAAGTTTGAAAACTTTAGGGGATTTAAATGGACAAATATTAGAAGTTCTTGGCGTATTGTTCAAGTTCAAAATTTCACATTTATCACGGAATTAAAATCAGATTTTTCATATGCACTTACTTCACAATATATGCATAATGTGTTATAATTACCTAAGTTGTTATATACAAAGGGGAGTAGCAAAAGTAGCAATACTTTAAACTGTTCGTCATTACGGCTTAGCCCGGACAGTTTACTCTAACACTCGAGTTTGCAAGACCTTTGTCCTAATACTCCTTAGGACAAAGGTCTTTTTTATATAACAAATTAAAAATTTTATAATAAATTATCCAATTATATTAAATAATATGAAAGAGGTGAATTATATGTGGTACAAAAAAAGTAAAGAGGAAACCATAAAAGAACTGGATACAAATATTTCTACTGGTCTTTCCTCAGAAGAAGTCGAAAAAAGAAAGGAAAAATATGGTTTAAATCAGCTAGCTGCTAAAAAACAAAAAAGCCTTTTCAAGATGGTTTTTGAACAACTGAATGATATATTAATATACATACTTTTAGCTGCTGCTGTAGCCTCTGGTTTTTTAGGGGAAATAAGCGACTCTATTATAATAGGAATAGTTATAATAATTAATGCAGTAGTAGGAGTTATTCAAGAATCTAAAGCTGAAAAAGCTCTTGACGCTCTTAAAAAACTTTCCACCCCTAAGGCCTTGGTTAAACGTAATGGAGAAGTAAAAGAAATTTCTTCCACAGAAGTAGTTCCTGGTGATGTGGTAGTACTTGATGCTGGTAGATTTATCCCTTGTGACTTAAGACTTGTGGAAACTGCAAACCTAAAGGTTGAAGAATCTGCCCTTACAGGAGAATCTGTTCCAGTAGAAAAAAATGCTGATCTTACATTAAATGAGGAAGTTCCTTTAGGTGACCAAAAGAACTCAGCATTTATGTCCACACTTGTAACCTATGGAAGAGGTCTTGGCGTAGCTGTAGGTACAGGAATGAACACTGAAATAGGTAAAATAGCAAAAATGCTTGACGAAAGTGGAAATGAGCAAACTCCTCTTCAAAAGAAACTTGAGGAATTGGGAAAAGTTTTAGGTATAGGTGCTCTAGCTATATGTGGAGTTATGTTTGTGGTTGGATTGCTTCAAAAGAGACCTGTATTTGAAATGTTTTTAACCTCTATAAGCTTAGCTGTAGCAGCTATTCCTGAAGGACTTCCTGCTATAGTTACCATTGTACTTGCTATGGGCGTTCAAAAGATGATAAAGAGAAACGCTATAGTTAGAAAATTGCCTGCAGTAGAAACCTTAGGTTCAGTAAACATTGTTTGCTCAGATAAAACGGGTACTTTAACTCAAAACAAAATGACTGTTACAAAATTCTTTGCAGATGATTCATTATACAATATTGAAGATTTAAACCCAGAAAATCCTGTGCAAAAACTTCTTATGGAAAACTTAGTGCTATGTAATGATGCTACTTTCTCTACAGATTCAGAGACTGGAGACCCAACAGAAATAGCACTACTAGCTGCAGGAAATAAATTTAACATACTTAAGGAAGATTTAGATGCTACTCATACAAGAGTAAATGAAATTCCATTTGATTCTGATAGAAAATTAATGACTACTGTAAATAAATACGGTGACAAGTATTACGTAATGACTAAAGGTGCTATAGATAATTTACTTACTATAATTAACAAAGCATATATAAATGGTGAATTAGTAAACCTTACTGAAGATCTTAAAGATCAAATAATAAAAGCTTCCTATGCAATGTCTGAGGATGCTTTAAGAGTTTTAGGAGCAGCTTATAAGGTTATAGATTCTCCTGATATATCTATAGAAGATTTAGAAAAAGATCTAACATTTATTGGTCTAGTAGGAATGATAGACCCTCCAAGACTAGAAGTTAAAGATTCTATAGCTTTATGTGAAAGTGCTGGCATTAAAACTATAATGATTACTGGTGACCATAAAAAGACTGCTTTTGCCATAGCTAAAGAATTAAATATAGCTACAGATGAAAGTCAATCCATATCTGGTATGGAGTTAGATAAACTATCTCAAGAAGAGTTAAATGAAAAGGTAGATAATTTAAGAGTATTTGCAAGGGTTTCCCCAGAACATAAGGTTATGATAGTAAAAGCCTTTAAGTCAAAGGGCAATATAGTTTCTATGACTGGTGACGGAGTAAATGATGCTCCTTCATTAAAAGCTGCTGACATAGGTGTTGCTATGGGTATAACTGGTACAGACGTTGCCAAAGGTGCTGCAGACATGGTACTTACAGATGATAACTTCTCTACCATAGTTAAAGCTATTGAAGAAGGTAGAAATATATTTAATAATATTAAAAAATCAATATTGTTCCTGCTTTCATGTAATATAGGTGAGATAATAAGTATATTCCTTTCAGTACTTTTAAAGTGGCCTACTCCACTTATACCAATACACATTTTGTGGGTTAACCTTATAACTGATACATTACCAGCTCTTTCTCTTGGTGTTGACCCTGGTGACCCTGGAGTTATGGATTATAAACCTAGAAACCCTAAAGACAGCTTGTTCAAAGGTTCTACTGTAAGCTTAATAGGAAATGGAATACTTATAGGCTTGTTAACATTAACTGCTTTTGTAGTAGGAATTAAAGTTTACACTAAATCTGGTGTTTTATTCCCATTACTACCAGAAGTTATTGACCCAGATGCACTAGAGCATGCTCAAACTATGTCTTTTGTTGTGTTAAGTGTATCTCAATTAGTTCACTCATTAAATATGAGAAACGAAAATAAATCCATATTCCAAATAGGATTATTTACAAATAAACTTTTAATAGGTTCAATACTTATAGGTATATTCCTACAGGATGTTATAATAACAGTTCCATTCCTTGCTAATATATTTAAAGTACATGACCTTAACGCTATGGATTGGTTATTTGTATCCATACTAAGCTTAATGCCTCTACTAGTTAATGAAATAGTTAAAGCGGTTAAAAGAGCAAGAAATAAATAACAAAGACTTAGATAAAATATCAAAGAATAAATATCAAATAACAAAGTTAAAATATAAAATTTTAATAATAAAATTAAAGTTCAAAAATTAACTATTAAATAACGGAAAATCAAATAACTAAAAATAGGAAATATGTTTTGCCAAATTCACTAAACATCTCTACATATGTTTAGAAATGATCCCGCAAAATATATTTCCTATTTTAATTATTAATTCAATTTTCGCATATAAATTCTATATAAAAGTAAGGTACTAAGTGCTAGGTACTAGGTACTAGGTAATAACTCAATTGTCACCTGTCAACTGTCAATTGTCAATTGTCAATTCTCAAAGCTTTCCTCCAGCGCCTTCACAAACTTAACCAAGTACTCTTCCTCTAAATCTCCAAACCTATTTAACTCCGGACTATCTATATCTAAAACGCCGAAAACTTGGCCATTTTTCATTATAGGAATTACTATTTCTGAATTGCTTTGACAATCACAAGCTATGTGCCCAGGGAAATTGTGTACATTTTCAACTCTTACAACTCTTTTTTCCTGCACTGCAGTACCACATACACCCTTGCCAACTTTTATTCTATTACATGCAGGTCTTCCCTGAAATGGCCCTAAAACCAATTCACCATCCCTCATTATGTAAAATCCTGCCCAGTTTATCCTATCTAATATAACATTAATTATGGCTGAAGCATTGGATAAATTAGCTATTAAATCCTCTTCTGAACTAATTTGTCCTTTTAATAACATAACCATATATTTATATTTTTGCTCTAAAGTCATCTTTTCAATTCCATCTAATTTAAACATGAGTTAGCTCACTCCCCTTCTATAAGTACATATTACTCTATTAAGTACATTTTGCTATGTTCTTAACAACTAAAGGTATCCTCCTTATAGTGAATTCTTCTTCCACTTGCTTACCTAAAGTGGGGTCTTTTGATTAAAATAATTGCAAATAATAATATAAACTTTCATATAAAATACTAAATTCCGTACTCCTTAGAAAGCTCCACATAATGCTGTGCTGACTTTTTAATACCCTCTATTTCCTCTTCTGTAAGTTCTCTCACTACCTTTGCAGGAACTCCCATGCATAAAACTCCTGAAGGTATTTTCTTATTTTGAGTCACTAAACTTCCAGCTCCTATTATGGTATTTTCACCTATTTCAGCGCCATTCAATATGGTAGCACCCATACCCACTAAAACATTATCTTTTACTATGCATCCATGTATTATAGCTCTGTGTCCTACAGTAACTCCATCCCCTATGATGCAAGGTTTATCCACATCCACATGAACTACAGAATTATCCTGTATATTTGTATTCCTTCCTATGTAAATTTTATTAGTATCTCCCCTTAAAACCGCTCCATACCATATATTAGCGCCCTCTTCTATGGTTACATCACCTATTATATCCGCTGAAGGAGCTATAAAAGTTTCATCCTGTATATTAGGATTTTTGTCCTTAAAATTAGTTAACATACATATTCCCCCTCTCCTAAAATCTTTTAATTAATTCTAATATATACAAAAATCTTTTACAAGGTATTTATTATTTATTCAACTTTCGCAGTTATAAAATCATAATTATCTTTTTAGTATTATAACAAAAGATATGAGCAATGCTCAATGTAATAATGATACTTGATTATTGGTCATTGATTTTAATAACTTATTTACTATTATATCTATAAAAAAAACTAGAGCATTACATTCAAAATAAATGCCCTAGTTTTATAGTTTAATTTTAGCAATCTGTTATTACTGAATTTACAGATTCCTTTACTCTCTTCTTCTTTTGAACATATATATAAAAAGGAATTCCCATCACTGCAAGTAATAATCCGTATAAACATACTTCCATGCCTGAACCTGCCATAGCCCAAAATACATATATTAATCCTAGACAAGGTATTATACACTTTTTAATAATTGTTTTTAAATCCATTGCTTTATTTTCTCTTATCATTAATTTTATTTCTGCAGCTGCTGCAAAAGCGTAAACAGGCAAGTATGCCACTGTAGCCAAGAGCATTATGAAATTAAATGCAGAAAGCATAGATTTTGTATAATTCATAAGTAAAAGTATATTTGTAAGTATAGATCCTATTATTAAGGAAGCATGTGGTGTATTGTATTTTGGATGAACCTTTGCAAATATAGGAGGGAATATTCCACCCTGTCCTGCTGCATAAGAAACACGAGCTGTTGCAAAAATCCAACCAGTGGTAGTACCTATCACACTTATAATAGAAGCTACTAATATAAATTTAGTAATTCCACTGCCTAAAAATCTAGAAAATATTTCTATAATAGGTGCTGAGCTTTTAGCTAACTCTTCTTGTGGTATAGCCCCCATAGCTCCAATGCTTATAAGTATATATACTACTATAGCTATTAAAATTCCAAAAATAGTACTTAATTTAATATTTTTCTCAGGATTCTTTATTTCACCTGCTGCTACAGAAGCACTTTCAAAACCTGTAAAAGCCCAAAGTGTACATGCCATAGCTGCTGGTAAAGTATTAATGCCTCTTCCTTGTGGAAAGGCTGGTTTTAAAAATTCTGGATTAAAGTAGTACGCTGTTATAACTATAAATACAAAAAATAAAGCTATCTTAAATATAGTAATGGCTGTTTGAATTGCACTAGCCTTTTTAACTCCCATTATATTAATTATTGTAAATATCCATAAAATGCTACTTGTATATATAAAAGATAAAAATGCATTTCCTGATATAGCCGGTATTAAAGCTCCAGTATAACTAGCTACTGATGTTATTATAGCTGCATTACCTATCCACGAAGCATTCCAATATAACCATGCATTTAAAAATCCAATAAAATCTCCAAAAGCCTCTTTTGGATATTCGTAAGGTCCACCTGTTTTAGTTATTTTAGATCCTAAATTTGCATAGGATAAAGCTAAAAATATGGAACCTATACCTGTTAATATCCACGCCAGTATAGTTGCACCTGTACCTGATGTATTTGCCAAAGTAGCAGGAAGCATAAATATACCTGAACCAATCATATTTCCTGCAACCAACATAGTAGCAGTTAAAAGACCCATTTGTTTTTTAAGTGACATTTCCTTTTTCATCTTAAGCTTATCAACCTCCGTATTTAAAAATTAATATGCTTAATTTATCACAGTAAAGTGCCCTATGTCAATAAAAAAATGCATATTTTTTCACTAAAAATTATAATTATAATTTGAGGATAAATGAGAGGTAAAAAGTAAGAAGTAAGAGTTTAGGATAAAACTCAAAGAGTTTTTTTATAATTAATTTTTTAAGAACTCTTGCTTAAAGGACTGATAATTACGCAGACCGATAGATCGCAAAAGTAGCTATACTTTCACTTACCCCATAAAACCTAAATAAGTAATTTCAAATTGCATTTTTATTTTGAGTTTTTACCTATTGTCTTGTTTTACCATTACATTTATTTAATTAAAGATTTTCCATAACACAGTGGAGGAAAATCCTCCTTAACTCTTACTTCTTACTTTTACCTTTTACCTATTACTTAATTCTCAATTGTCACTTCTTACTTTCTCCACAAATTCTAAACCTAAGAAATTCCATAGGAATTTCAACATTAATTGATATTTGATATTTGATATTTCCATATTTTACCTAGATATCGCCAATAAAAGATTTTTTAAGCCCTTAAAAGAAAAGGTATAACCACTTCATTTAATGAATCAGTTATACCTTTTCCCACTATACCATTTATTTAATTAAAGATTTTCCGTAACGCAGTGGAGGAAAATCATCCTTCACTTTTACTTCTTACTTTTTACCTTTTACTTAATTCTCAATTGTCAATTGTCCATTGTCCATTGTCAATTGTCCATTGTCAATTCTCAATTGTCCATTGTCAATTCTCAATTTTTACTTCTTTTACCTATAGCAATTCATATCCGTTTCTTCCTTAAGCTTTTTAAAATTAACTTCTTCTAACTCTCTAATGAGTTTTTTTTGAACTCCCATCAATGCATGATGTACTGCACATTTTCCATTTTTGTTGGCATTGCATTCCTGTGGGGAATAAGTGCATCTATTTATGCATATGGGCCCTTCTACCGCTTCTATAACATCTTTTAAAGTGATATTTTCTGGAGCTCTTCCTAAAGAATATCCGCCCTTTACGCCTCTATAAGATTTAACTATACCTGCACTCTTAAGTTTCCTAAGCAGTTTTAATAAAAATCTCATAGGTATGGATTGTCTCTCTGATATAACCCTTGCTTCTAAAATTTTCCCTTCCCCTGCTACAGTTAAACATAACACTGCTCTTATAGCGTAATCTGTTTCTTGAGTTATATTCATATTTTCACTCCTATTTAACATAATTATATGGAATTCACAATCTTCTATAAGTTAGTGGCTCAAATTTCGCATATAAACAGAGCTCTTAGCTTCAGATGGAGTTTTTACTCCAACTGAAGGTTAGCGATCGTTATCTAGGGACGTAGCTGCCGTTAACTCCCACTTTTTACCTATTACTTATCTGCAAATTTTATAACTGCCAAAGTTATAAAGATAATTATTCAAATAGATTAGACATCATTTCAAACATAAAGTCGTAAAAATCCTTAACTTTGCTATCTTTTTCTGGAATTTTTATTTCCATTTTCTTATCTAAATCAAAAAGTACCATGTCTATGTTATAATCCATTCTCATTTCTTCTAGTATTAAATCCATACTTATCTTTTCACTAACTACATAGTTATCCTTAACTCCAAATTGAACCGTAACTCCCTTTTCTCCTATAGTTTTAGGCATTTTATCTACATTTTCTAAACTTTTTTTGTAATCAACCTTACCCTTATCATCTTTTACAAGAACCTTATCTAATACAGATTCTAGTTGTGTTCTTCTTTTTTTATCTGATAAAAAGGCTTTTAAAAATTTCTTAAAACCAGCATCATCTATTTTCATTTGGTATACATCAACCTTTTCCTTTTTACCATTTATATCTATTTCCTTTTTTCCTTCATTTGTAAGTATTTTTTTACCATTTTCATCTATATATCCCTTTACTAACTGGCTTAATCCTTCTTGTAAATTTGTCATGCTTTCAGCCATGTCCTTGATTTCGTTTTGAGGCATTGCTGATGCTGCATTTCCTGCTTCCTTATTCATTTTTTCTATAGTATCTTTACCTATATATAAATAATCTATATTTTTCTCCTTTAACTTCATTTCAGTTTTTAATTCTTCTGGAAGCTTTATGAATATTTTATAATCTTCTTTATCCATATCCACAGAGGATATCATATTAAGTTTTATCTTTTGTCCTAAAATATTATAGTCAATATTCATATCCATTTTTGCATTTTTATTTTTTTCTGTAATTGTACGACCATCTATTTTCATATCCAAATTTTGTAAAGCTTCCATACCCGCAGCTGCATTTTCCTTTGCTGAAACCTTAACCTTATAATCCGCCTTAAAAGCATAGGATTTTAGATTTGAAGTATTGTCTATTGCTTTAAATAATTTATCACCAGCTCCACATCCTCCTAATAAGAATGTAACTAATGATAAAATAAGCATTGAAGTAATTAACTTAATCTTTTTCATGAAATTTCCCTCCTATTTCGTATATAATTACAATTATACCAGAATAATATATAAATACATATATATTTTAAAGTTTTTCTAATTCTATATATTATATGTGAAAATTAAAATAAAGATTTTTAATTTTCATTTTTTATATGCTCACTGCAAAAGTTAAATTAATTACTAATATGATTTGGAAATTAATTACTATCACATATCTATTATATACTTCAAAAATAAAAGATAATAATAGGTATTTATAATAAATTCTCTATAAATTCTTGTTTAATAAAACCTTGCTAATTTGAAATTGTATTGTTTCTATCTTATAATACAACATATGGTATGTTTTTTTATGCTATTTACTATATATAGTATAAAATCCGGGTATAATAAAGATATTAAATGGAGGTGAAAAGCTGGTGATACCAGCTATTGTATGAATGATATAAAAGATTTATTTAAAAGAGTATTTACAAAAGATTTGGAAAACAATAAGGATAAAAATGTTTACGACCTTTTTCAGTGGAAAAAAACAGATGTAATTTTAAAGGATCACAAAAGCGGCAAAATATTATTGGAAATGAAAGACCTAGAGTTTCCAATACACTATTCACAAAATGCCTGCGATATTATAGCTTCAAAATATTTTAGAAAATCAGGCGTTCCTAATAAATTAGGTTATGAAAACAGCATGAAGATGCTTTCCCATAGATTGGTAAGCTTTTGGTGTGAATCTTTAAAAGAGGAAAAAATTATAGAAACAGAAGAAGAAGCCTCCATATTTTATGATGAAATGGTCTTTGGACTTTTAAATCAAATGTATGCCCCTAATTCTCCTCAGTGGTTCAATACTGGCTTATCATTATGCTACGGAATCAATGGAAATAAGCAAGGAAATTATTATTTTGATAAAACATTAAATAAAGTTGTAGAAAGTGCGGATTCTTATACTAGAACCCAAGCTTCTGCATGCTTTATATTGTCTATAGAGGATAAACTTCTTGGTAAGCGCTCCATTTCAGATCACTTTGTAACTGAAACTAGATTGTTCAAAGGCGGTTCTGGTACTGGAACTAACTTTTCTGCTATAAGGGCTAAAAATGAAGAACTTTCAGGCGGCGGTGTTTCTTCTGGTCTAATGAGTTTTTTAAAGGCCTTGGATAGAAATGCAGGAGCCATAAAATCTGGCGGTACCACAAGACGTGCTGCTAAAATGGTTTCCCTAGACATAGATCACCCTGAAATTATGGACTTCATTAATTGGAAGGCAAAAGAAGAGCAAAAGGTAAGAGATTTAGGTAAAATGGGCTATGACACTAGCTTTGAAGGAGAAGCTTACGAAACAGTTTCAGGTCAAAACGCCAATAACTCCATAAGGTTCTCAGATTCCTTTATGCAAAAGGTTGAAAACTTAAATAATAATCCAGAGGCAACCATAGAATTAAAAGGTAGGGTGGATGACTCCGTTAATAAAGAAGTATTGGTTAAGGATTTGTGGAATTCCTTTAATAAATGTGCTTGGGAATGTGCAGAACCAGCTTCCCAATTTGACGACACCTTCAATGCATGGCATACATGTCCTGCAGGAGAAGATGGTAAATTTGGAGCAAAACATAATAGAATCAACGCCACTAATCCATGCGGAGAATATGCTTTTTTAGACGATACCTCCTGCAATCTAGCCTCTATAAACATATATAAATTTTATGATCATAATAAAAAGAAATTTAAAGTGGATGAATATATTCATTTAGTAGGTCTTATACAATTACTATTAGAGGCATCAATAAATTGGGGACAGTTTCCTACAGAAGAAATTGCCAGAAAAACTCATATGTTTAGAACCACTGGCCTTGGCATTGCAAACATAGCTTCCCTATTTATGGTTATGGGGTACCCCTACGATTCAGATGAGGCTAGACATATGTCCTCTGCCCTTACAGGTATATTAACGGGACATTCCTATTATGTATCCTCATTGATGGCAAAAAAAATAGGAGCCTTCCCTAAATATGAAATAAATAAAAAATATATGCTTAAGGTTATAAGAAATCACTGCAGAGTTGCTGGTGCCTTAAAAGATAATTTTGAAGACTTAAACTATGTACCTTTTAAAGTTAATCATGATATTTTAGAAAAAATGGGACTTGATTATATAGGTAATAATTTAAAGGATAGCTTTAAAAAAGCATTAGAATGTGGTGAAAAATTCGGCTATAGAAATGCTCAGGTATCTGTCATAGCGCCTACAGGTACTATA
Source organism: Haloimpatiens lingqiaonensis (assembly GCF_901447495.1). Taxonomy (GTDB): domain Bacteria; phylum Bacillota; class Clostridia; order Clostridiales; family Clostridiaceae; genus Haloimpatiens; species Haloimpatiens lingqiaonensis. Next base: position 4,152 of record NZ_CABDWS010000004.1, on the reverse strand, counting down.
TCCTTGGCTATGGATTGCGGTGCAACTTCCATAGAACCATATTTTAGTCACTTTGTGTATAAAAAGCTTTCTGGCGGCGGATACATGACCATTGTAAACCCTGTTATAGAAGATTCTCTTGAAAGCTTAGGATATTCCTCTAATGAAATAAAAGAAATTATAGATTATATATTGAGAAAAGAAACGGTGGTAGAAGACGGATTCCAATATGAAAAAATAGTGGATGGAAAAATAGAAGGCGCACCACATCTTAAGGAAGATCATTTACCTATTTTTGATACAGCCAATGTTTGTGGCAGCGGAAAGAGATATATTTCCTACAGGGGTCATGTGCTTATGATGGCAGCCTTAACTCCACTTATTTCCGGATCCATATCAAAAACCGTTAATCTTCCAAAGGAAGCTTCAGTGGAGGATATTAAAAATGTAATATTAAAATCCTGGAAGCTTGGGGTAAAAGGAATTTCTATATATAGAGACTCCTCAAAGGTAAGCCAGCCTCTTAACAACACTCTAACGGATTCCAAAGAAAAATCCTTAGAAGACCTAAATTACCAAGAGTTGTTGCAAAAGGCAAAAGGTTTAACTGAAGAAATAGACACTTTAAAATATGAGCATAAATATTCCACAAGACATAAACTCTACGGAATACGTCAAGGTAAAACTCATCCTGCTCAAATAGATAATGTAAAAATTTACACCACAGTAAATAGAAATGAATACGGTGAAATATCAGAAATATATATAACCACTGATAGAGAAGGTACTACCATAATGGGACTTTTAAACTCTCTTTCAAAGTCCTTATCTGTAATGCTTCAATATCATGTACCACCAAAGGATATTTCTGCCATGTTAAGGGGACAGATATATGAACCTTATGGATTTGTACAAAAACACCCATATATAAAATACGTATCCTCTATTTCAGATTTAGTAAGTAAAATAATCGATATAGAAGTAGGCGACTACAGCAGATGTCAAGTAAAACCAGAATACTTAGATAATGACACTTCTGAGGGCTCTAAAGGACTTTTAGGAAGTTTAGACTTAAATGCCCTTGGCGGTAAATCTAAGTCTGGCTTAGACGTAAAAGAAAATAAATCAAAGGAAATTAATACTGCAAAAACTAGTGATGAAAGCTTAAACTCTAACAACTTAGAAAATATAAAATATAATCTAAAAAATATAAAAACTAATAATAATGGAAGTGATCAAACCTCCAATGATGCTAAAATAGAAGGTGAAAGACTTTATACAGAAACCTGCCCTAATTGCTCCAGTAACCGAATGGTTCAAAATGGAACCTGTAAAGTATGCCTAGACTGCGGATCCACTACGGGATGCTCGTAGAATTGAGAATTGACAGTTGACAATTAACAATTGACAATTGAGTAAGATATAAAAAGTAAGAGGTATAACTACCTCTTACTTTTTACTTAATTATTAATAATTAATTATTAATTATTAATTATTAATTGCTAATGAATCTCACACCCTGTCTTATGTTCAAATATCTTCTTAATTTCCTCAAACACTTCTAAATCTATGGCCTCCTGTGGCTTTAAGGTTACTGACAAATTAAATGGACTAAAGGCTGGATTCTTTTTTAGCAAAATTCCTCTTTCATTACAAAGTTTCAATGCTATGGTGATAATTTCATTTTGATTGCAGGAAGTTGATATTTTTATATTCCAGCCTATGTTTTCTGAAATATCCTTTAATTTATCTAAATATCGCTGCCCTACCATAGGAGTTATAAAAACCAGCTCCATATACCTTTGATTTGATATATTTTTTATGCTCTTTTTATAGGGTCTAAACTCTTCATCCATAAAACTATCATCTAAATACTTTATAGCTGCATTTTGTTCCATTTCATTTTTATTTGATGTTTTTATTATATCTTCCATTTCAAGTTTATCTTTGCTACCATTGAATCCAGTTTTCATTTCTAATTTCATACCAGTATTTTTATTAAATTCATCAATTTTATTCTCAATATCCCTTTCACTATATTTTTGCATAAATAAACTTTCATTATATAAATCCAATATAACCTTATGCTCATCTAATTTATAGGATATTTTTTTTATATATGAAGATTCAAATAAATTTTTTAATAAAAATTCTACTGCATTAGTATTAACGCTATCACCTATGGTTATATCCCAAGAAAATTCCTCTTTAAAATCCTCTATTAATTGATATATATCCTTTGAAACGGTATTGGGAAAATTAAAATAAAGCACAACTTTCTTTTTATCCATTATTAAACCAGCTTTTTTATAATTAAATTTTCCAAACCTCTCCTGAATCAGTTGTGATATTTCATTAGGTTTTAATCCTTCCTTTTTTAGGCTTTTCTCCACATTATCTAAACTTTCAGCCTTAAATAAAAATAGTCTTCTTTCATCTGGTTCAAAATAAGGGGAATTTAAGATAAGCTTTTGTACATTGACTATTTTATCTTCCATAAATGCTTTTTTTCCTGTCCAAATATAATAAAGCTCTTCCACTGTAAAAAGTCTATCTTGGTATATTTCTCTTACATATTCCCAAAGCTCTTTTATATTATCTTCCCCTAAAACTTCATGATTTTTCATAGCTTTTAAAGGAGCCCTTTGAAGCTGCTTTCTTTTATTTTTAATATCTATATTATAGGTTTCTCCGCTTTCTGGAGTGTATATTCTCCCTCTACTCTCCTGCATAAGTTCTTTTGCAAAGTTTCCTATTATTTCTCTTTCACCGTGAACTAAAAAAAGTTCCTTAGGCTGCAATCTCTCTACTACTCCTTTAATTTCACTCTTGTCTCCATGAGCAGACAAGCCTACCTTCTCTATATGACACTTTACAGGTAAGATTTTACCATTAATTTCAAGTTCCTTCTCTTCCTGCTCACTTAGTAAATTTAAAAGCCTTCTTCCCGGTGACTCCTCATCTTGATACCCGCTTATAACTATATATCCATTTTCCATAGAACATATTTTTTCCGCATAAACAGGACTCCATCCACCAGTCAACATGCCCGAGCTAGCAATTATTATAGAAGCTTCACTACTATTTAATATGCCCTCCCTAATTTCTTTATTATCCACGGCAATTATATTATCATCATAAAAAGGCTCTGTACCCCTTAATATCTTTTTTCCTAAAGAATTTCTAAGATATAGAGGATTTCTTTTGTACACAGCATTTATATTTTTCACCATACCATCCACATAAATTTTAGCCTTCTGAATCTCTCCTTTATTCATAGCCTTTTTAAGCATCAGTATTATTTCCTGTGCTCTACCTAATGCAAAGGATGGAATGAGCATTTTACCCTTATTTCCTATACATTCTTTGGCTAAATCTACAAGTCTTTTTTCCTCTACCTGCCTATTAGAATGAAGTTTGTCCCCATAGGTACATTCTAAAATAGCTACATCGGGCCTAAGCTTAGGAAATTTTGCCCCCTCTACAGTATTTTGTGAAAACAATGAAAAATCCCCTGAATAAAACAATGCCCCTTCAGGTGTCTTAATGTACACACAAGAAGCTCCTGCTATGTGTCCAGCATTGTAAAATACTATTTTAATATCTTCAAACATTTCAAATTCTACACCATAATTTATGGTAAAAATTCTATCAAGCATATCCTCCACATGATTTTCTGCATAAAGGGGAATCTCACTTTCTCTGCTGTTCATAATCTTTAAACTGTCATACAAAAGCACTCTAGTTAAATCTTTTGTCATATTATTCATATATATTCTGGCATTAGGGTATTCATTGCTTATTATTGGCAGAGAACCTATATGGTCCATATGTGCGTGACTTATTACTATAGCATCTACCCCGCCTTTTTCCTGTATAGTTCTAAAATCAGGTAATGGATCCTTGCTGGCACTTTGTCTTATACCACAATCCAGCAATATATTCTTATTACAAACCCTTAAAAGTATAGAGCTAGCACCTACTTCACCAGCTCCTCCTAAAAAGCTAATATTCATAAAATTTTTCTTCCTTCCCTTCTATAGATACTTATATATATTTATTAAATTTTTAACTTTTCCAGTATAAATTTTAAAATTAAATTTAAATAAATAAAATTTTACTCATAAAATTTTATAGTAATTAATAATTATGTACATTTTTTTACATTATTAT